>UQYK01000053.1 GCA_900545285.1 uncultured Ruminococcus sp. | reverse complement strand
AACAAAATTATGCTCGAAAATCCACACATATTTCTTGTGAAGACAGGTTCTAAAAATGATTTCTCACTATAAAAAGAGTCTGCGTTTCACAATTTTTCATGCGTATTGCCAGGTGTTCCAAATCGAATCGGGAAAATTTGATGCATTTTTCATCTTGACGAAACGGGGCAGAACGTGTATACTAAAAGTAGTAAAAAGGGGTTCAGCATGCCCCGAAAAGAACCCGTCCATAGATATTATGATTGCAAAGAAAGGAAGTTCTGATTATGAAGACAATTTTACTTGCCGGAGGCGCAGGATATATTGGTACACATACTGCTGTGGAACTGTTAGATGCCGGTTATCAGGTAGTAATTGCAGACAACTATTCTAACAGCTGCCCTGAGGCAGTACGCCGTGTAGAAGAAATCACCGGAAAAAGTGTGAAAACATATGAGGTGGATATTAAGGACAGTGCTAAACTGGAAACTGTATTTCAGGAAAATGCAATTGATGCTGTCATTCATTTTGCAGGGCTGAAAGCAGTGGGAGAATCCGTAGAAAAGCCGGTTTTGTACTACCGCAATAATATTGACACGACACTTTCTTTGTTGGAATGCATGCAGAAGTATCATGTGGGAAATATCATTTTTTCTTCCAGCGCAACCGTTTACGGAGAAGAAAATCCGGTTCCGTACACAGAAGAGATGAAACGTGGAACCTGTACCAATCCGTATGGATGGACAAAAGTAATGATGGAACAGATTTTGGAAGATGCTGCAAAGGCAGACAGCAATCTCTCAGTTGTGTTGCTGCGGTACTTTAATCCCATTGGCGCGCATGCTTCCGGAAAAATCGGTGAAGATCCTCAGGGAATCCCCAATAATCTGATGCCGTATGTGGCACAGGTTGCGGTGGGACGCAGAGAAAAGCTGACGATTTTCGGAAATGATTATGATACACCGGACGGCACCTGCCGCCGGGACTATATTCACGTTGTGGATCTGGCAAAGGGTCATGTTAAGGCGATTGCATATATTCTGGAGCATGATGGGGTAGAGGTGTTCAATCTGGGAACCGGTACGCCCTATAGCGTGACGGAAATTGTAGATACCTTTGAACAGGTGAACCATGTTCCGATTCCGCATGTCTATGGTGCCAGAAGAGCAGGAGATTTGCCGGAAAGCTATGCCAATGCAGAAAAGGCAAACCGGATATTGGGCTGGAAAACTGAAAAATCACTGGCGGATATGTGCCGAGATACCTGGAATTGGCAGAAAAACAATCCCAATGGCTATCGGAAATAAGAACATGCTCTTTGCATGAGAATAACTTTTCAGAAAATACGATAAGGCTCTGGTCGGTTTAGTTTGGCAGATCAGAGCCTTATTTTTTGAAATTCCACCGCCTTATCCGGAATGGCGAAAAGTTCTTTCCAGTGTTAAATCAAAATAGGAAATAAAAATTTCCTATTGACAGAAAAAATAGCTTGTGTTATAATAGAATTGCATAAAGTGATTCGTATTTTCCGCTTTAAATTTCCTATTATAAGAAAGGATGAAGTAACAGATGAAAACATTTGCACAAAAAATCAAAGCAGAACGAAAAAAGAGAGGACTGACGCAGACGGAAATGGGAAATCTGCTGGGGGTTTCACAACGGATGGTTCTGGCCTATGAAACAGCCGGACGGCGGCCGCATCGGGCGAAAATGCAGGAATTTGCAGAAAAACTGGAACTACCGCTGGCATATTTGGCAGAAGATCAGTATGACTCAATACTGTCCGTTTTTAACGGCATTACTTCTGCACAGACAGAACCGGTTCCGGTGCAGGAAGCCCCTGCTTCTGCGGCGTCGCTGGCAAAAAAGGAAATGGAATTTTTACGGGAACGCAGTACAGCATTGTTTGCCGGAGGAGAACTGCCCCAGGAGTCCAAGGATGCCTTTTTTCAGTCGCTGTATGAAGCGTATCTCAAGTGCCGGGAACAGGCTTCGGAAAACGAAATGGATGCCATGCAGGATGAGAATTAATTGCGGAGGTCGGCCATGTTAGAAATGCAAGTTGCGGCAGAAAAGGCAGATGCGATTTTGGAATACTGCGGAACAACAGATATCTGGGAGATTCTGGACAAGCTGGAAGTGCTGTATTCCTTTGATGACTACGGCAGTGCCGGATCCGGTTTAAAAGGGTATTGCACCTGCTTTTTCGGTCAGTTTTTTATCTCTGTCAATCAAAATCTTCCAGCATATCTCCAGGAGTTAATCGCATGGCATGAGTTGGGGCATGTGATCCTGGATGCACAGCAGCTGAAGGATGGCACTTGTATCGGGGAGTATGATCCGTTTCATGCTGTTTCACACAGTGAAACCAGGGCAAATTATTTTGCGTCAGAAGGCCTCATAGAAGATGATGCGATTTTAGAGCTGATTCAGCAGGGGTATTCGGCGGCAGGCGTTGCTGCCTGTCTGAAAGTTCCGGAGGCATTTGTGGGATATAAGGTGCAGATTCTTCAGGAAGCCGGGATACCGCTTTTTTCAACAGAAACCCCAGATGCAGCCTGCCTTCAGGCAGATCTGACTGGTATGGAAAATTTCTGAGGAGAATGAGATGTCTGTGTACCTCGCAATTGATTTAAAGAGCTTTTACGCTTCGGTGGAGTGTGTAGAACGCGGATTGGATCCGCTTGATACCCATTTGGTGGTGGCGGATGAAAAGCGAACCGAAAAAACCATTTGCCTTGCAGTAACGCCGGCTTTAAAGGCTTATGGGATTCCGGGACGCGTGCGGTTGTTTGAAGTCATGCAGAAGGCCGAGATGATCAATCGGGAGCGACTGCGGAAAAATGGGTATCATGCGTTTTCCGGGGCGTCTGCATCTGCTAAGGCGCTGAAAACAGATGCATCGCTACAGCTGCAATATCTGGTAGCGCCGCCGCAAATGGCGCACTATATACAGATTAGCACGCAGATTTATCAAATTTATTTGCGGTATGTTGCGCCGGAAGATATCCACGTGTATTCCATTGATGAGGTGTTTATCGATATTTCCAGCTATCTCAAGATGTATCACTGTACGCCGCGTGCATTGGCAGAACGCATGATAAAGGCAGTGCTGCGCGAGACCGGGATTACGGCAACCGTCGGGATCGGGAGTAATCTGTATTTGGCGAAGGTAGCTATGGACATCGTGGCAAAGCATATGCCGGCGGATCAGGACGGGGTACGAATTGCGCAGCTGGATGAGATTTCGTATCGGAAGCAGCTGTGGGATCATCAGCCCCTTACGGATTTCTGGCGAATCGGAAACGGCTATCAGAAGAAACTGTCGGATTCCTATTTGTATACCATGGGGGACATTGCGCGCTGTTCTTTGCAGAATGAAGACAAGCTGTATCGTCTGTTTGGCGTGAATGCGGAGCTGTTGATTGATCATGCATGGGGATGGGAGCCGTGTACCATTGCAGATATTAAGGCGTATCGTCCGGAAAATCACAGCATCAGTCAGGGACAGGTTTTATCCTGTCCGTATTCCCGTTCCAAGGCGCGGCTGATTGTGAAGGAAATGACGGATCAGCTGGTATTGGATTTGGTGGAAAAAGGCCTTGCTGCGGATCAGGTAACATTGACAGTTGGCTATGATGGTGCCTCTGTGCCGGATGATTACCATGGTATTTTACAGAAGGATCGCTATGGAAAGAAAATCCCCAAACAGGCACACGGCTCCCGAAAGCTGGAGTATACGACCGATTCCTTCCAGGAGATCCTGAAAGCGGTGCTGGAGCTGTTTGACCAGATTACGGATGAAAAATTGATGGTGCGGCGTATGTATGTTGTGGCAAATCATGTGATTCCGGCAGTGGAAGTGCCGGAGGAAAGGCCGGTGCAGCTGAATTTATTTGAGGATGCCACAGCTATACAGCAGGCACAGGAACACCGAAAAATGGCGTTGGAAAGGGAACATCGTCTGCAAAAAACGTTGCTTGCAATTAAGGGACGATACGGGAAAAATGCAATCCTGAAGGGGATGAATTTTCAGGAGGGTGCCACAGCAAGGGAACGAAACGGACAAGTGGGCGGACATCGCGCATGAATGTGAAGAGGTGGCTGTATGAAAAAAGAAGCTGCCGGAATGCAGTTATATCAGGATATGCTGTACCTGCCGCATCCGGTCTCACAAAAACATGCGGCTATGCCGCGGAGAGATCGTGCGGCGCAGTTTTCGCCATTTGCGGCGCTGACTGGTTACGATGCGGCTATTGCGGAAAGTGGAAGAAGGACATATGCTCCTATCGAATTGACAGAAGACCGTGCCATGCTGTTAAATCAGTGCCTGCATGAGATTATGGAACACTTGCCGGAAAAGCCATCTGTCACCGTGATTTATTTTTTACCGGATTTGAAAAAGAGCGGTGGTGCATATATGACAGCTTATGGAATTGTGAGGAAAGTGGATGTATATCACCGCGTTTTGACGCTGGATGGATACCGCGAAATTCCGCTGGATTCCATTTGGAGTATACAAATAGAAAAAGAGAGTGTGTTCCAACGGTGAGAAACCGCACAGGTATGCGGAGGGAGCACACTCTTTTTTATGTTTGAGATTGAAGTGGTGTATTCAAGAAATCGGCCATTTCTCGTAAATTTCGGAGAAAAAGGGCATCTTCCAGAACTGGCATATGATCAGTTGCATGACAACATGTCATAGGATAGCATTCCTGTACATGGAGACAGCGAAAAACACATCGGGCGGTGCTGTAGGCTTTTTCCGGGTTTCCGGTGCCGCCGCCGACCAGCAGAACAGAAGCTTTCTTGGGTTTGCACGGAGATGGCGCATTTCGAAAATATGCAGCGGAAAAATACGTTTGCAGCCGGCTGCAAAGGGAGAGAAGCGGCCCGGTCAGTTCCGAAAAATGTAGCGGCGAGGCGAGAACAAGATTATCACAGCTTTCCAGAAGAGGATAGATCTGTTGCATCTCGTCTTCAATTGCACAGCCTGCCTGGATTTTGCAGCGGCGGCAATCGGTACAGGGAGCAACTTTCGCAATATAGGCCGAAATTTGTTTCACTCTTCCGTTAAGGTGCGCAGTTAGAAATTGCAGGGCGTGTGCAGTGTCCCCATTTGGATGGGGTGAGCCATTTAAAATAAGTGTGGTCTGCAAGAAGAAATCTCCTTTCTGGGATCTGTTTGATATGGCATGCCATAAAAGCGGAGGGAACCCACGCAATTTGACAGATACAAGTTATGTTTTTATCGTACCATGGTTTTTCACATTTGTCAATGAAAAGAGCACCGGAATGGTTTTGGAAAATCGTCTTGATTTTTGGAAAAAATTGTGGTATGATTACACTAGGGTATGTATAATCTGTCAGAACCTGCGCCATATCCGGGCACAAATAGATTGTGCTTGTTTTTGTCAGGATAGATTTGAAAGGAAGTGTGAAATATATGATTCGTGTTACAGTGATTGATGATAATATAGAAATTTGTGCGCATATTGAGTCTTGTCTGCATCAATTTGAACTGAAATATAACCAAGAGATTGAGGTAGAGCCTTATACGTCCAGTGACGCATTTTTGCAGGCCATTCAACAGAATCATGAGGTTTATGATCTGATCTTTTTGGATGTTGAATTGGATCAGAAATCCGGAATTGATCTTGCCAATTATATTCGTTATGAGAAAAAGGATGAATTGCAGCAGATTGTCTTTATTTCTGGAAAAAGCTCCTACAGTCTTTCTTTGCATGATGTGCATCCCCTGGACTTTTTGATTAAGCCGTTTTCGGAAATAGATCTGGAACGTGTCATGACACGATACCTGAAAATTTCCGGCCGCTGGACTGACAGCTTTTTTTATCAGCAGGGTGGCGATACCATTAAAATAAAAGTAAGCGAAATCTGGTATTTCAGCGTTTTAAATAAAGAAGTTATGATGCATACGAATTCCGGAATCGTTTCTTTCCATGGCTCTTTACGGGAAATCGACAAACAGCTGCGAAAGGATTCGTTTTTGTACATTCACCGTTCTTATCTGGTCAATCCGGAATATGTGAAAATTTTTGAATATGATCAGGTGACGCTGTATGATGACACAGTGCTTCCCATTGGTTCCTCCCGAAGAGTAGATATCTGTAAAAAGCGGATGGAATGGCAGAATGCCAGAAAGGGAAAGCGGCACATATGACCACATTTGATATTACACAGACCATTTTTAATTTTTTCGCAATGCTCTATCTGCATCATTTCATGCAGGCTTTTTTCGACAATGTGGAGAAACGAAAACCACGCTGGCTCTGGTGCTTGTATTTTGCATATCCGATCTTCACCTCTGTGGTATATTTCTGGATGAATTATCCCATTGTCAATCTGGCAGCAAATATTGCAGCATTGTTTGTGATCTCCCTGCAATATCGCGCAAGCTTTTGGAAACGCATTACGGCAGTTGGTCTGACATTTTTCTGTATGATTGCGCTGGAATCCGTCTGTGCTGCTGCAACCAATTACATCGGTGCATCTGCCTTTCAGACCGGTACTTATGGCAATATACCGGGTTTGGTGGTCACAAATCTTTTGACGTTTATGACTTCACTGATCGTCTGCCATTTGAAAAATATGCGGAAAAGCGTTTCGATTCCGAAACGGCTCTGGCTGATGATTGCCGGTATCCCCATTACATCCATTGCAGCAATTTTGCTGATTCTGCATTATTCTGGCATTACACAGAGTATGGCTGTCGTAGTCATTGTTGTTTTTCTGTTTATTAACGGCTGTACATTTTATTTGTATGACGCACTGGTTTCAACTTATAATGCCAAGCTCCAGGCCACGCTGTTGGAGGAGGAGAAAGAGTGCTACTACAACCAGTGTCAGTATATGCAGCAGTCAGAACAGGAACTGAGTGCTTTTCGCCATGACATTCGCAATCAGCTGGATATGATCTACTCATTGCTGAAACAGGATCCGGGGAAAGAGGTTGTCGAATGCATCTCTAAAATCGAGCAGAAGTTTGAAGAGAATACACCGTTCAGTCAGACAGATCAGATTGCACTGGATTCTATTTTAAATCTGAAACTGTCTCAGGCCAGACAAAAAAATATCCAGGTCAGCTGCAACAGCAGTGTGCCGCATGACCTGAAACTGGACGCATCTGATATGATGGTGATTTTAGGAAACTTGCTGGACAATGCAATTACAGCTGCGTCACAGAAGACAGAAGGCGCTTTTATTTCGGTGCAGGTATCCTATGAAAAGGGGATGCTGTTTATCACAGTTGAGAATAGCTACAGCGGAAAGCTGCGGGAATGGAACGGACACTTTCTCACTACGAAGAGCAATCGGGAACAGCATGGATATGGTCTTCATAACATCAAAAAGGTGCTGGAACCGTATCACGGAATCATGGAATTTGAGCACACAGATCATGTGTTCACCGTGAATATTGTGATGTACTGCACCCCCTCAAAATCATAGAAAATCACCGATTTTTCCTGGAAGTTTTTTCCAAAGTCTACGCTCACGCCAAAAATCTCTACGTTCGCGCCAATTTCTCGCACAGCGCCTCTTTTTGTGCTATAATAGATGGCGAAAAGGAGGTTGGCAAATTATGAAGAAAACTGCAAAAAAAACAGCAGAAAAAGTACTGGCTGCAGCAACGAAAAAAATGGCAGATTTCACAGCAAACGTAACTTGCGTTTACTGGATGTATCAGCCGCAGAAGCCTGACGCAGTAAAAAAATTGCGGAAGTTCTGATGCTGCAAAAGCTCTCAGAAAAATTCGGAGAACGACTGATAAGGGCAGGCGTGATTACAGAAGAGGAGTGTCCGGTATACACGTATGGATTCTTTCAATTTGTGTCTATGCTGATCAATCTTGTGACAACATTGGTACTTGGTATCCTGTTTCATCGGATTGTCTCATGTATCCTTTTGAACGGATTCTATTGCGGCATCCGGATTTATGCCGGCGGTTATCATGCAAGTACACCTTTGCGGTGTTACATTGCTACCATTTTCATACAGATACTTCTTCTCAGTATTCTGAAATGGGCAGCAGTACCAATGCTGGTTGCTGTATCGCTCTTGCTTTTGTCTGCTGTTGTGATTGTGATTTTCGCTCCGTTGGGGGCAAAATACGATCCTCTCGATGCACTGGAAAAACGGGTATACAGAAGAAAAACATATCTCGTTCTGGGAATCGAACTTTTGGCAGCAGGCGGCGGAATTTTGTTTTCGCAGCTGCAATTGACAACGATTGTTACTCTGGCTCTGACCGCAGAGGCAGCAATGCTTTTGATGAGGAAGGCTGAGTGTTTCGTTTGTCAAAATAAAGAAACGAAAAAAGCGGCGGAAAAATAATTCTGTTATCAGAAGTCCAGGAAAGGCAGTTCAAAACGAAACACAACAGAAAAGGCACAGCTGCTCAAACAGGCTGTGCCTTTTTTGTTGTGTTAAAGCAGGTGATATGTCTGTTCGCGCATCATTTCTGAGATGATTCAGAAAAGGTTGCACCATGCCTACAGGCTTTGATATCAATATGGCTATCCTACTACTTTTGTTATGGTAAACGGAACGGAAGCAGACTCATAACTGATGGATTGCCCGTCATACATGTCAAATCCAATGGAAGTAGCAGTGCCGCTGATAGTTACAGTTCCGGCAGATGCACCGGAAACCGTAATGGAATCCACAAAGTCATAAGACTCATACGGTGCATAACTACAGGAAGCGGTTCCGTTATCGCAGGAAAGATTTGTAATCAGAATGCCGGCTTCGTGTGCGCTGAGTCCGCCTACAGAAGCCTGAATTAGCTCGTCCTGAGAAAAATAAGCAGTGTACGTCTGCTGCTGTACAGGCTCCTGTGGAGTGATTTCCTGCACATTCTGCGCAGGCGCTTCTGTAGGTGCTTCGGTGGGGGCTTCTGTTACTGTAGTAGTTACTGTCGTTGTAGTTGTAACTTCTGTGGTAGAAGCGGCCGTGGTTTCCTCAGAAACGGTTGTGGTGATATCGGAATCCTGTGTTTCGCTTTCGTTTTTCTGGGAGAGCAGCGCAAATGCCAAAAATATCACAGCAAGAATCAAAAGACAAAGCAGAATGATAATAGCAATCAGAAGCGGCTGCTTCTTTTTGGGCGGCTCCGGGGCGGCAACAGGGGCTTGCGGCGGTGCGGCAGGCTTCTGTGCATCCGGCGAAGCATTTTCTTCTTTCGGGAGAGCAGTACCACACTGCCTGCAAAATTCAGCATCATCAGGCAGTTGATTATTGCAATTCGGACAAATTTTCAAGTGAACTCAAATCCTTTCCGTATCATGCAATGTTAATTTTAATAGAAATCGATGTAGTTGGAATCAATCCAGCCGTAGTAATCGCCGTCATCCGTATCCCAGCATTCATACCAAAGGACACCGTTCGAATAATAACTGGACTTCGCAGTAATATGCCATGTGTTTTGTACATGATGTTGCACTTCATATCCGCTGTTGCCGTATACATATGCAGTTGTAACACCGTCTACGCTTCCACCGTGGGTGTTGACTTGACCGCGCATAGCGAAGTCACTGTAATTGTCAGAAGGGGGACAGAGTTCTACACTTTGTGTGGCACTCCAATCACTGTAAATCACATTCCCGTTCTCGTGTGCATAGGCGCGGACTTTACAGGTGTACGATACATTGATAGAAGCACCTACACTGAAAATGGTGTTCGTCTGCTGCTTGGTCTCATATGACCAGGATGAGCTATAATCGGGTTCACACGAGCCAATGTACAGCTCATAACCTTCTGCATCGGCAACTGCAGACCAGGACATGGTATAGGACTCGCCGTCTCCGCCGTTGGGGGCATCCTTCTGAAAGGCGCTTACATCCGGAACAGCCAGTATAAGAGGCGCTTCGGTAGGAGCCGGTGTAATGGCTGCTGTTGCGGCAGTTGTAGCTGCTTCTGTCATAGTTGTTGTTTCTGCTGTGGTTTCTTCTACGGTAGTTTCCGTAATCGCTGTTGTTGTGACCATTGCTTTTTCTGTGTCATCTCCAGAATCCTCTTTTTGATTGGGATTCAAAAGCAGCATGGCGGCAAGAAATCCTATGCCAACAATGATAACTGCAAGAACCGCAATAATCAGAATCATCAGAAGATGAGATTTGGATTTTTGTGATGCATCTGCGGGTTGCACCGGCGCAGAAAAATCGGGTTCAGATAGGGTCATACTGTCGTCATCAAATGTTTGTACGGCGCCGCATTTGGAGCAAAACTGTGCCTGTTCATCCAGATCAGCACCGCAGTTCGGACATTTTTTCATAATAAAATCATCCTCCTTCAAGGCAGCAAAAGCGCAAAGAATTGCAGAATGCTGCATTTTATCCTTTTTATTGGACCTTTACTTCTATTATACACGGCTTTCATAGATTTTTCAAGTGATTTTCAAAAAAGTGCCGTACCTCTCAGAAAAGGCACGGCATTTTCATTGTTTTATTAAGATAAAAGCATTATTTGCTCAGGCAGCCATTTTCAAAGTAGTCAATCTGCATCGCATGACGGACACCCTGAAGTGTTTTTGCGGCAGTTGCTTCTGCTGCAGCACTGCCGGCTTTCAGAATTTCGTATACGTCCGGCAGACGCTGTTCCCAGTGCTTCCGGCGTTCCCGAATGGGACGAAGTTCTTCCTGCATGACGTTGTTCAGGAACCGTTTTACCTTTACATCGCCCAGTCCGCCGCGCTGATAGTGCGCTTTCAATTCGTCCAGGTTTGCATAATCCGGCCAGAACTGTGTGAAATGCTCCGGTCTGCAAAAAGCATCCAGATAGATGAATACCGGATTGCCTTCAACCTGTCCCGGATCTTCCACGCGGAGATGGTTCGGGTCTGTAAACATGGACATAATCTTTTTCTGAATGACTTCCGGTTCGTCAGAAAGGTAGATGCAGTTGCCCAGGGACTTGCTCATCTTTGCCTTGCCGTCAATGCCGGGGAGACGCAGACAAGCCTGATTGCTGGGGAGAATGATCTCTGGTTCTGTCAGGGTTTCACCATAGACAGCATTGAATTTGTGTACGATTTCCTTGCACTGTTCCAGCATCGGGAGCTGATCTTCTCCCACCGGAACGGCAGTTGCATGGAATGCTGTGATATCCGCAGCCTGGCTGATCGGATAACAGAAGAATCCAACCGGAATGCTGGCTTCAAAGTTGCGCTGCTGAATTTCTGATTTTACGGTAGGATTCCGCTGCACACGGGAAACGGTAACCAGATTCATATAGTAGAATGTAAGTTCCGTCAGTTCCGGAACCATTGACTGAATGAAAATTGTGGATTTTTCCGGATCCAGGCCGCATGCCAGATAGTCCAGTGCCACCTGAATGATGTTCTGCCGCACCTTTTCCGGGTGCTCGGCGTTGTCTGTAAGCGCCTGTGCATCTGCGATCATAATGTAAATTTCATCGTATTTTCCGGAATTTTGCAGTTTTACCCGCTCTTTGAGAGAGCCGACATAATGTCCAACATGAAGGCGGCCGGTAGGACGGTCACCCGTTAAAATAATCTGTTTCATGACTTGGCGATTTCTCCTTTTTGTTAAAACCAAATGAAAATATCCCTGTTCGGTTTACTATTTCATCTTATTATAGCATAAAAAAATGGCCGCGTCAACTGTATTTCTGGGAGAATTCAGGGAATGCGTCTTGATGTAGGCGTGCAAATTTTTTATGCAGTTTGCTTTTGACATTTTTTATTGATCCAAAAAGCAGGAATACGAGTGACTTATGCTAGCGTATTCCTGCTTTTTAAAGTTGAAAATTTTCTTTGCATTGCAATTTAAAATAATCTTTTGTGTAGAAAAGAACAAGAATTAACAGGTAAGAAAGAACTTTTGCCTAATAAAATGTATTTTTTTATGGTAAAAAAAGATGTTCTCTTCTTTCGCAAAATGTTGCCTTTTGCGAAAGACAGACAATCATTGGAATCTATAACCATTGTATCACTATTTTGACAACAAGTCAATAGACTGCAATATTGATTTTGTTTGCCATTAAAATCTTTGTGCATTCTGGACAATTAAGTTATAAATTCTTTGTTTAAAAATCATATTTTGAGGAGAAATTACATGAAAATCCACGATTATAGAAGAAACAACCTGAAAAATGACAGAACAGAAGAGCACCTGGTTTGTCCCTGTCTGCGAGGAAAACCTGTATTTGCATATGAATATTACAATGATGCAGTGAAAAAAACGGATAAGATGCGGAAAATTCGATCTGGTTGCCAGACTTTTGCTGTAGTTGCCATGGAATGGGAGCAGTCGATTGCCAGCCATGTAAAAGAATCTACATTTGTAAATTATCAGATGAAAATAAAAAAGCATATCATCCCGTATTTTGGACACTCCGAAATGAAACAAATCACATTATCGGATCTTTATCAATTTATTCTGCAAAAGCAAAAAAGCGGCCTGTCGGAACGATATATCTCTGATATTATTGTTCTGATGAAATCTATCTGGAAATATGCCAATCAAGTGCATGGCATAAAAAATCCATTTCATTATTTTTCTATGCCAAGAAAGAAACATACGGAAATAAAACTGCTAAACGAATCAGAACAGAGCGTTTTGAAACAATGGATTCATAGCAACGACAGCTTAACTGCGGTCGGAATTGCACTTTCTTTTTATATGGGAGTTCGAATTGGAGAATTATGTGCGCTGCGATGGACAGATATTGATTTAAAAAGAAAAATGATTGCAATCAAACATACACTTCAGCGGATTCAAAATCCAAACGGCACCTCAAAAACAAAGTTGATTTTTACTGAACCCAAAAGTATAACCTCAATTCGTGAAATTCCAATTCCACGTTGTATTTTTCCCTTTTTAAAAAGTCATCAGTCTGGTCCGGAAAAATACGTTTTATCAGGAAATGACATGCCGATCGAACCGCGTGTAATGCAATATCGATTTGCGAGAATTTTGAAAAAAGAGCATTTGCCTTCCGTACACTTTCATGCATTACGTCATATGTTTGCGACAAATTGTATTGCACTTGGATTCGATATCAAATCTCTGTCAGAAATTTTAGGTCATGCATCTGTTGAAATTA
>UQYK01000052.1 GCA_900545285.1 uncultured Ruminococcus sp. | reverse complement strand
CCTCCGTTCCGCACAGAGCCGCCTGAAAACGGCTCAAAAAAATTCCGGAACATAGGTGTGCAGGTTGACTGCGGCACACAAAACAATCCGCTTAATGCTGCTCGGTTCCCCGCCTGACATGGTTCACGGTGCTTTGTTGCACAGGACCCGCACACCTATATTCCGGAATCCGTTCCTGACACAAACGCATCAGATATCCATTATTATACCACAGGTGCAAAAAAAATGCAAGTGTTTTTTTGAAAAAACAGAAATTCCTTCGCAAAAAACAGCCCCGAATCCGCCGAAAGCGGCTGAATCTTTGCAAAAGAATTGACTTTTTTTGTGCATTGTGCTATAATCAAAAAAGAAAAAAGATCCGAGATACATGCGACAGGATGCCGGCAGATGCCTGAATGACCAGGCACGGCGGCAGGTTCCGTAAGGGAGGCAGACATGAACCATAGATTCCTTCTTCGGCTGGGCAGTGTGGGAACTGCGGCGGCACTGATTCTGGGAGCATCCGGGGGAATGGAAAAAGCACTGGCGGCAGAAACGGCAGGAATACTGGAACTTCCGGTGGTTCGTACTGTCTGGGAACAAAACGGAGACTATCTCTCCACACGCCTGGAAGAGCCGGACGGCACCCCGGCAGAGCTGCCGGAAGAGGATGCTGTTGTCACAGATGAGAGCAGTCTGCGTGGTGCGGCGGCGCTGCCCAGCGCCTACAGCCTGGTGGATGAAGGCTGCGTCACCTCGGTGAAGGATCAGAAGAACACGTCTCTTTGCTGGGCATATGCTGCGCTGGGTGCCTGTGAATCCAATATTCTGAAACAGGGGCTGGAAATCCCGGATGCATGGAAGAATGCAGACGGCGAGCTGGATTTTTCAGAGGGAGCACTGGGCTGGTACCTGTTTACCAAACGCATGGTCAGCGGCGATCTGGCCAGTGGGGACTGGATTCAGGCTGACGGAAAGGGCGCGTCCGGCGGCAATACAAAAATTGCTTCTTCGGCCATGGCTGCCGGAATCGGGTTGCAGCTGGAACAAAACCTGCCGATTTCCAACTGGAAGAAGGGTTACTCGGAGTACCAGCGCTACGCGTCCTGCTACCGGATGGTTGGCTCAGATAATATTTACAAGCCGGATGCCAATACCTACGTCAAGGAGATCAAAAACTGGCTCATGGATACCGGTGCTGTAGAGGCTTCCTTTTATTCCAGCGGAACCTTTAGCTATCAGGCAGATTCTGCGGCCTATTATCAGTCGGCACACAGCATGGATGATGCCGACCACGCAGTATTGATTGTGGGCTGGGATGACAGCTATTCCCGGACGAATTTCAAGGCCGGTGATCAGCCGCAGCAGGACGGCGCCTGGCTGGTGCGCAACAGCTGGGGAACAGAGGATGCCTATGCCGGATACTTCTGGCTCTCCTATGAGGAACCCTCGGTCTGTGATTTCAGCCGGTTTTACATGGCAGAGCAGGATGAAACCCGGCACTGCTATCAATATGACGGCGGCATGCCCAATGTGGGCATCTCGGCAGAGTCCGGTGCCAACATCTTTACGGCGCAGGAAGACGGCATACTGGATGCAGTGATCTTTCCCAACTCCACCATTAACAGCGGCAAGGTGAAGTACCGGATTTCCCTCTACCGCCTGAAATCCAATGCCAAGTCGCCCACGGACGGCCAGGTGCTGGAAACGGTTTCCGGCATTACGTCTTATAATGGAGACAAGTATATCTCCCTGAACAATGCTGTAACCGTAAAGGCCGGGGAACGGTTTTCCGTGGTGCTCACCCTGGACAGCTATCGCTTTTCCAAGCAGAAGCCCTATCTGGAACTGGAATCGAAGAAAAACTCCGGCTTGCAGACAGACTGCCTGCTGCAAGAGGGGCAGAGCTTTTTGAAATATGACGAGGACAGCTGGATTGATATTGTGGATCTGCGGCAGATGACCAACAGCCAGGGCGCGTATATCTATCAGGATTTCGGCAATCTTTCCCTGAAAGTGGTGACCAAGCCTCTGGCAGAGGAGACAAACCGCACACAGCTGGAACAGGCGCTGTCCTATGGTGCGCCGAAGAACAATGCCAACGCCTTGTACCGCAGTGCCTATGCGGCAGCACTGGCACTTCCGGAGCAGGCATCTCAGCAGGAAATTGACTACGCCGCCGCAAATCTGCTGGCCGGGCTGGAACGGGAGGGCAAGCTTACCTTCCCGGAACTGCAATATACCAATACACGGGGAGAGCCGGGGGACACCGACCTGGATGGCAGCATCACCATTCAGGATGCCAATCTGGCGCTGCTGGCCTATGCTGCCTGCAATGCCGGCAGCCTGGGGAATTTGGGCTGGGCACAGTCTGCGGCGGCGGATCTGGATGAAAACGGTGAAATTTCCATCCAGGATGCCTACCGGATTCTCTGTTATTACTCTGAGCAGATGGCAGGCGGCACACCGAGCTGGTAAGATCAAACACCGATAAAATCGTGATTTTCCATAGAAAAAGACGGCGAAGGACATTCTCTTCGCCGTCTTTTGCATTTGCTGTTATAAAAATAGGAAAACAGGCGCTTACCGCTTTCTCCGGGAGCGCTTGTTGTTTGCAGTGGCCTTTTTCGGTGCAGGAGCAGCCGGCTTCTTTGCAGTGGCCGGAGCAGCGGCTGCCTTCGGAGCCTCTGTCTTTTTGGCTTCTGCCTTTGCTGCCGGTGCGCTTTCTACTACAGCAGCAGCCTTCGGTGCAGCCTTTTCAGCAGCCGGTTTTGCAGCCGGAGCCTTTGCTTCTGTTTCAGTCGGAGCGGTAGCCTTCTTCGGTGCTTCCTTTGCAGCCGGAGCCGGCAGTGTGCCCAGAATTGCCTGGAATGCAGCAACGCTTTCTGCGTCGCCTTCCATTGCCAGTTCTGCGGCCTTTGCGGCTTCCAGTGCGGCCAGCAGTTCTGCGGAATCTGCGGTGAGCAGGACATTGTGATCCACATAATCATACGGTTCTACTTCCAGCACGCCGTCTGCTGCCTTTACATAAAAAATACCGGAGCCTTCACCGGTTACATTTACCTGTGCTGCAACAAACACGGCAGAATCTGCTGCGCTTGCCTTTGTCAGAGCAGCCTTTGCACGATCAAACATTTCCTGAAATGTCATTTTTCTTCGTCCTTTCTGTGGGAACAGGCGACTGGCGCTTGTTCGGGATGGAATCCGCTTTCCGGCAGAACTTCCCGTATTTGGAAAACCGCACAGAAAACAGATGTTTTCTTCTCTATTATAAGCAAAACCTAAGGGTATGTCAAGAAAAATAAGGATAAAACGTGAAAAATAAGCGAATATATTGAATTATGGTAGAAAAGGGGCTTCCCGATTTGTACAGGATGACGAAAAAAAACACTTGACAAATGGCCGGAAATCAGGTATACTTGTAAAGCAGATTGCTTTTACAGTACAGGAGGGGTCCCATTGTGGCAAAGGATTTGCGGTTTGCGATGCTGCTGGACTGTTATGGGGAGTTTCTGACACCCCATCAGTACAAGGTGACAGAGCTGTATTATGGTGCGGATCTTTCCTTGAGCGAGATTGCTGCCCTGCTGGGTATTACCCGGCAGGGTGTACGGGACGGCATCAAACGGGGCGAGCAGGTGCTCCAGGAAATGGAGGAGAAACTCCAGTTCGCCGCGCGGCTCTGTGCCATGCGGGAGAATTATGCTGCGCTGGCAGAACAGATGAAGGCAATTTCTGCGGCGGTGCCGGAAAATGCACAGGTGCAGAACCAATGCCGGATGGCAATGGAAACCATTCATCAGGGATTAAAGCTGCTCTGAGCGGCACAGGAAACAGGCGCTGGGAAAAGGAGGCGGAACCAATGGCTTTTGAAGGACTGTCCGGAAAACTCAATCAGGTATTCCGGAAACTGAAATCCCACGGCAAACTCACGGAGGCCGATGTCAAAGAGGCAATGCGTGAGGTGCGGATGGCACTGCTGGAAGCAGATGTCAGCTATAAGGTTGTCAAGGATTTTGTAAAGAAGGTCTCAGAACGTGCCGTTGGGGAAGAGGTACTTTCCAGCCTGACTCCGGCACAGCAGGTCATTAAGATTGTCAACGAAGAACTGTGCAACCTCATGGGCAATGAAAATGCCCGGATTCAGTTCCCGTCCAAGCCGCCGTGCGTCATCATGATGTGCGGCCTGCAGGGCTCCGGCAAAACCACCCATGCGGCAAAGCTGGCCAAGATGCTGAAAAAAGAGGGACACTATCCGCTGCTGGTGGCGTGCGATATCTACCGCCCGGCTGCAATCAATCAGCTGCAGGTGGTGGGTGAGCGCGCCGGGGTCAAGGTCTTTGAGATGGGACAGATTGATCCCCGGATTATTGCCAAGGAGGCCATGAAGTACGCCAAGGATCACGGCAATGATGTGGTGATTCTGGATACCGCCGGCCGTCTGCACATTGACATTGCCCTCATGGATGAGCTGAAGGATCTGAAGGAACTGACGCATCCCCATGAGATCATGCTGGTAGTCGATGCTATGACCGGTCAGGATGCCGTCAATGTGGCAAAGGCCTTTGACGATGCCCTGGGAATTGACAGCGTTCTGATGTCAAAGCTGGACTCCGATACCAGAGGCGGTGCGGCACTGTCCGTTCTGGCCGTAACCGGAAAGCCCATTAAATATGTGGGCATGGGCGAAAAGCTGGACGATTTCGAACAGTTCCATCCCCAGCGGATGGCTTCCCGGATTCTGGGCATGGGCGATATGCTTACCCTGATCGAAAAGGCAGAAAACACCATCAGTCAGAAGGATGCCGAGAAAATGGCAAAGAAGTTCGAGGAGAACCGGTTCGACATGAACGACCTCCTGGAACAGCTGCGGCAGATTCAGAAGATGGGCTCGCTGCGGTCGATCATGGGCATGCTTCCCGGTGTGGGCAGCAAGCTGAAAGATGCCGATATTGACGAACGGCAGTTTGTCCGCATTGAGGCCATGATCACATCCATGACAAAGGCAGAGCGGGAAAAGCCTTCCATCATCAATCCATCCCGGAAGCGGCGGATTGCCGCCGGAAGCGGTACAAAGGTGGAAGAGGTCAACCGGCTGCTGAAGCAGTTTGACCAGATGCAGAAAATGATGAAGCAGCTGGGCGGCAAAATGGGCAAGGGCGGCAAGATGAACCGCCGCGCCATGAAGCGTCTGGCTGGCATGAGCCCGGAGCAGCTGCAAAATATGCAGGGCGGCATACCCGGTGTTCCGCCGGGGCTGATGCCGCCGAAAAAATAAGAAATCCCGCAGGAAACTGCTGGAGATAGATCAGAAAACACACGGAGGTGAATTTCAAATGGCAGTAAAGATCAGACTGAGAAGAATGGGCGCAAAGAAGGCTCCGTTCTATCGTATTGTTGTTGCTGACGAACGTTATCCGAGAGACGGCCGCTTCATCGAAGAGATCGGTTACTACGATCCGACAAAGGAGCCGACTGTTGTAAGCCTGGATGCTGACAAGGCAAAGACATGGCTGGCAAACGGTGCACAGCCGACAGATACTGTAAAGGGTATCCTGAAGAAGGAAGGCGTACTCTAAGAGCAGAGGAAACGTCAGTGCGGGGCTGTGCCGCATCCGCGGTGCAGGGATTGCTCCGCCGGTGAACTGCATGTGTGTCCGGAGGTACGCAGTGCGTCCGGTGATATGCGGCTGACCAGTGGAGCAAGAGCAACCTAGCTTTAGAGCCTGTTTCGCATCTGCGCGAGAGCGCGCGAAAAGAAGCGGAATACAGGCACTTTTCAGGGAGGAGGAATGAAACAATGGAAAACCTGTTGCAGGTGATTGTGGCCGGACTGGTAGAAGATCCGTCTGCAATTCAGATTACAGCAGATGCACCCAATGAAGAGGGCGTGATTGTCTATCATCTGAAGGTGGCTGCGGAAGATACGGGCCGCGTAATCGGAAAGCAAGGCAGAATTGCAAAGGCGATCCGTGTCATTATGCGTGCCGGTGCTGCAAGAGAAAACCAGAAAATTGCAGTGGAAATTGACTAAATTCGTGTTTTCGCTTCTTGAAACACGATTTCAGACACAAAAATTGAGCAGAAAAACAAAATGCAGGCGGACAGCAATGTTCGCCTGTTGCTGTATCTGCACTGTGCGGATATAAGATCGGATGCAGAAAAAAGAGAAAGGAACTGAGATGAAACAATACCTGGAAATCGGAAAAATTGTAAATGTCCACGGCCTGCGCGGCGAAATCAAAGTGGTTCCCTGGTGCGATGATCCGGAATTCCTGTGCGAATTCGATACCCTGTACCTGGGCAAGGCACAGGAGCCGGTGACTGTGACTGCGGCGCGCCTGCAAAAGGGCAATGTGCTGCTCCATCTGGAAGGCGTAGATACCGTAGAAGCCGCAGAAAAGCTGCGCGGACAGGTGCTGTACATGGATCGGGACGAAGTGGAACTGGAAGAGGGCGTGTATTTTATCCAGGATCTCATTGGTCTGGAGGTTCTGGACGCAGACACCGGCAAAAGCTACGGAATGCTCACAGATGTGATGCAGACCGGTGCTAATGATGTGTATGAAGTAAAGGATGCATCCGGAAAGGCTGTGCTCATCCCGGCCATTCCGGATGTCATCCAGGAAACGGATCTCGCTGGCGGTGTCATGCGGATCCGGCCGCTGGAGGGACTGCTGGATGCGAATTGATGTGGCAACGCTGTTCCCGGAAATGTGTGAGGCAGTTCTGTCTGAGAGCATTCTGGGACGCGCACGGAAAAAAGGCTGCCTGGATGTGAACTGCTGGAATATCCGGGACTATACATTAGATAAGCACCGCCGGGTGGACGATGTGCCCTATGGCGGCGGCAGAGGCATGGTGATGCAGGCAGATCCTATCTACCGCTGCTATGAGGCTGTCTGTGCACAGGCACAGTCGGTGCCGCATAGAATTTATATGTCACCGAAAGGCGCTGTTCTGACGCAGCAAAGAGCACTGGAACTGGCAATGATGCCGCATATTTTCCTGCTTTGCGGGCATTATGAAGGTGTAGACCAGCGCATCCTGGATACGGTGATTGATGAGGAAATCTCCATCGGGGACTATGTTCTCACCGGGGGAGAGCTGCCGGCGCTTGTCCTCATTGACACACTGGCGCGGATGCTGCCGGGGGTACTGCCGGAAAACCTTTGCTTTGAGGAGGAAAGCCACTTTAACGGCCTGCTGGAATATCCCCAGTATACCCGCCCGGCGGTCTGGCACGACCAGGAGGTGCCGCCGGTGCTGCTCACGGGACATCATAAAAACATTGCAGAATGGCGGCTGGAACAGAGCCTGGCTGTGACCCGGGAAAACCGGCCGGATCTTTATTCGCGCTATTTGGATAAAAAATAGCAGATTTTTCTGCCATTTTTGAACAAAATGTGCGTTCCTGAAAATCCTGGTTTTTGTCCCTTTGTTATTGTTGTCAAGTTCCACAAACTTTGGTGATAAAAAACAGAGCAGATGCGACAACACGTAGAAAATTCGGAAAAATCGGGGGTTTCTTGCAAAAAATACGTTGACGTTCCTGGAAAAACCTTGTATAATGGGAACATGGTAAAAGCAAAACCAATGGTAACTGCGGAATTCCGCATGTATTCAAAGATGGGAGAGTTTTATTATGTATGTTAAAGAAGTCACTGTACAGAATCAGGTAGGTCTGCATGCAAGACCGGCTACATTTTTCATTCAGCGTGCCAATGAATTCAAGGCATCGATCTGGATTGAAAAGGAAGAACGCCGGGTAAACGCAAAGAGCCTGCTGGGTATTCTGTCTCTGGGTATCGTTGGTGGCACTACCATCAAGATTATTGCAGACGGTTCCGATGAGCAGGTTGCTGTAAATTCTCTGGTAGATCTGGTAGAGAGCGGCTTCAGCGACTAAGCAGAAATGCAAATCCGGACAGGATTTCTCCTATTAGGAGCAATGAGAGAAAAGGCAGACAGCAGTCTGGCTATTTACAGAAAAGAGAAACCTCACGGGGTTTGGCGCTGCGCCTGCCGTGAGGTTTTTTTGTTGTATTTGCCGGCGCTGTCGGTACGCTTTCCGGCGGTCAGCTGCCGCAGAGACCATAGCGCACCATGTTTTCGCAAAAGATGCCGTATCCCCGGGTGGGATCGTCTACAAAGACGTGGGTGACTGCGCCGATGAGCTTGCCGTCCTGTAAAATGGGGCTGCCGCTCATGCCCTGTACAATGCCGCCGGTGATCTCCAGCAGTGCGGGGTCTGTGACGCAGATGGTCATGTTTCGGGTGCTGTCTGTACCGCTGTAGTCGATTTCTTCAATGACAATGTCATAGGCTTCCGGTTCGCTGCCGCTGACGGTGCAGAGAATCTGCGCCGGGCCGGTTGTAATGTCCTGCTTGAGTCCCATGGGAACGGGGACGGCATCGGTGGGGGCATGATAGAGCGTGCCGAAAATGCCGCAGCGGTTGTTGCACAGCAGCTTTCCCAGAGGAGCGTCCTCGGTAAAGCGCCCCTGGAGCATACCCGGATTGCCGGCTGTGCCCTTTGTCACCTGAAAAATTTCTACCGGTCCGGCTTCTCCGGAGTCCAGGGGAAGAATGTCGCCGGTGTCTGTATCGCAGATCGGGTGTCCAAGTCCCCCGAAGCTGCCGCTGTCCGGATCGTAGAAGGTCATGGTGCCGATGCCGGCGCTGCTGTCCCGCACCCAGATGCCAGCCTCATAGCAGTGGTCATCTGCGGCATAGGCCGGGGTGAGGGTACAGGTGCGTGTTTCCTCGCCCCGGCGGAGCGTAACGGAAACGGCAGCTCCGGCAGAGGCGGCAATGGCGCTGCTCAGGCTCTGGTTGGAGTCAATGGCTGTGCCGTCAATGGACTGAATCAGATCGCCGGTCTGGATGCCGGCCTCCTGTGCCGGACAGCGTGCGCCGCTGTCGGTTTCCACTTCATCCAGACCCACTACCATTGCGCCGCCCATGCGGAGCTGAATCCCGAATGGCTGGCCGCACGGCACCAGCAGGGGCGTGTCAATTTCCTGGATTTCCACATCCTTGATGGGAATGACGCCGAACAGGCGCAGCGCGGCGGTTTCCGCGTCGGGGGCGTGTCCGGCGGCCTGTACCTCTTTTGCTGTGGGAACGGCGGCAATGTGCAGCGCCGTGTCCATTTGCAGCTGGTTTCCGGTTTCCACATAGTAGCTGTCCGGCAGCTGCCATGCGTAATAGGCGGCTGCTCCGTAAAGTTGTATTAAAACGGCTGCGCCCAGTGCGGCGGCGCGCCGAATCCATGTGCTCATGTTGATCTCCCTGCTTTCTTTGTATCTGAGTCTGCGCGCAATGCGCTCCGGGCGGATGACGGTGTGCGCCGGAACCTCGGCGCTTGTTTGCATGTACTATGTGCGGTTCTTCGGATTTTATCACCGTAAAGCTGTGGAAGAATCCTCTCCGGGATTCCGGCAGCAAAACAGCCGGTGCAATCCAAGGAAACATTTTCCGATTGCAAATTCCTGTTCTGAACAGAAAGGATCAAACATATGATGAAACAAAATCGAACCATGCCCAAGGGAAAATTGACGGCAACCCAGTACCGCCGACGAAAGGTGCAGAAGGTGCTGGGAATTCTGCTGAAAATCGTGCTGGTGCTGTCAATGATCCTGTTTGTCTGGATTACTGATCTGGGCTGTGCCTTCGGCTGGATCAAAAATGCAAAGGCCGGGGAGAACTGGCCGCCCAGCTTTGTGGGATACGGCGAGATGATGATTGCGGCCTCGGTGCTGCTGACGGCCGGCGCAGTGCTGGTGCTCCTGCGCCGGAACTGGATTTCGCTGGGTGTCGGCACTGTGGGGATTGTCCTCTGCCTGATTCCTATGTTCCGGGTGACAGCGTACGCCGCAGACAGCGGCTTCTACAGCCGGATTATGGATATGCCGGTGGATACCCTGTACCGGATGCAGATTCTGCCCACTTTGATTTTCTACGGCGCGCTGGCGGCATTGGCACTGCTGCAATTTTTCTCCGTAGAGGCAAAACAGCAGCGCATCCAGAAGCGAAAGCAGGCGGAGGCAGAGGCACCTTCCATTCTGGGCGGTGCCGAATAACCGAAAAAAGAAATGCTTTTGCGCATTTTACGCGGAATTTACAATAAGTTCATCTTTGCTTCCCCGGAAAGACGGCTTTCGACAGGATCTACTCTTGCATTTTCCCCATGGAATGTGGTAAAATGATTAAGTAGAACAAAATAACAGGAGGTAACAAAATGGACAACAGAAAAATAAAAGTCCTGATTGGAGATGACAGCGCAGAATACGGCGTGGCGTGTGCCAATGAGCTGCGGTCTCTCGGTCTCTACGTTGTCACCAGACGCAGAGACGGAAAGCTGATTCTCGATGCCATCCACAACGATCAGCCGGATGTTGTGGTCATTGATGCGATTCTGCCCAATATGGATGCCATAGAGATTTTAGAGAAAACCCGGTATCAGGAACGCAGACCGCACTTTATCATTACATCCGCCTATGAAAATGAGTTCATTGAACGGCAGGTCATGGAAAACGGCGCCGCCTATTTCATGATGAAGCCATTTGATATCAGCACACTGGGAAACCGGATCAAGGGTCTGATGCAGAAACAGAAAACCACCGAGACCGCTATCCAGCAGGCAGATCTGGAAGTGATTGTAACCGATATGATTCACCAGCTGGGCGTTCCGGCACATATTAAGGGCTATCACTACCTGCGGACAGCAATCCTGGCTTCGATTCAGAACCAGGCGCTGCTGGAAAGTGTGACGAAGATGCTCTATCCCACAGTGGCACAGAAATATGACACCACTTCTTCCCGGGTAGAGCGCGCCATCCGCCACGCCATTGAAATTGCGTGGGATCGGGGCGATCTGGACACCATCAACTCCTTTTTCGGCTACACCGTGAATAACTGCAAGGGAAAACCTACGAATTCCGAATTTATTGCACTGCTGACCGATAAGCTGCGCCTTCAGTATGGCCGTACGGAAGCGCAGAAGCAGCAGAAGCAAGTATAAGCATATCCAAAACCGCCTGTCGAATGCAAGAGAAGCGCGAAGGCCGTCCGCAGAAAGAAAAAACAGGGCGACAAAATTCGGGCGCTTGGATGCATGGGAGGAGGTCTGGACTGCAAAAGGGAATCGTTTCCAAAACGTGATTGAAAATTTTCTTGCAGCACCAATGACTTTGTGATACCATAAAAAAGGACTTTGCCGCGGCGACAAAACAGAAAAACAAAAAATCCGCCGGCTCGGCAGCCTGGCAAAAAGATGCCGGCATGTCACTTTTATTATATGCGAAAGGAATGGAATTTATGACTGCGGAAAATTCGCTATTTGAGCAAAAGGATATCAGCACCCTTCAGTGCAATCCGTTCGATATGATTGGAAAGAGCTGGTATCTGCTCACCTCCGGCACACCGGATCATTACAACACCATGACCGCCTCCTGGGGCGCTGTGGGTGAAATGTGGGGTGTACCGTCTCTCCATTGTTTTGTTCGTACCAATCGGCACACCCTGGAGTTTATGGATCGCAATGCACTGTTTACTGCGACGTTTTTTGACTCCGGCTATAAGCCGGCACTTCAGTTTTGCGGCTCTCATTCCGGCCGGGACTGCGATAAGGCAAAAGAAACCGGATTGCAGCCCGTTCTCCTGGACGGAACAACAACCTTTGCACAGGCGCGTTGCGTCTTTGTCTGCCGTAAGCTCTATACGGCAATGCTGGAAGAAAACGGCTTTTTGAGCCGGGATACTTATAACAAGTGGTATGGAACAGATCCGCTGCACCGGGAGTTTGTCGGCGAGATTCTGGCATACTACGAACGGGCACACTAAACCAAATCAGACATTGGAAAAAGGCTTTCACGGCAATGTGAGAGCCTTTTTTTCTACATTATTCATTTATGCAGCTTAAAGATGCATAATATACATAAAATAGAATGCATCGAAAAAAAATCCGCATAATTATGCAAAAAGCTCTTGACAACGGAAAAAAAAGGTGTATAATAAGAGACAAGAGCATTTGCGGAGGAGACGGATTCCTGTGCTGCTTTGGCAGACATACCAGGTGTATGGAGCGAAAGCAGGCGAAAACGGACGGCTGCTTCGCTGAATATTATGCAATTTTACGCGATGGAGGAGTTTGCATCATGGCAAAGGCAAAAAAGGACATTAAGAAAGTCGTTCTGGCATATTCCGGCGGTCTGGATACTTCAATCATTATTCCGTGGCTGAAGGAAAACTACAACAACTGTGAGGTTATCGCAGTTTCCGCAGACGTAGGACAGGGCACAGAGCTGGACGGCCTGGAAGAAAAGGCAATCAAGACCGGCGCTTCCAAGCTGATCGTACTGGATCTGAAGAAGACCTTCGTTGAGGACTACATTTTCCCGACTGTACAGGCTGGTGCGGTTTATGAAAACCGTTATCTGCTGGGTACTTCCTTTGCACGTCCGATCATCGGTAAGGAACTGGCAAGAATCGCGCTGGAAGAAGGCGCAGATGCCATTTGCCACGGCGCAACCGGCAAGGGCAATGACCAGGTTCGTTTCGAACTGGCAATCAAGGCATACGCTCCGGATATGGCAATCATCGCTCCGTGGAGAGAATGGACCATCAAGAGCCGTGACGAAGAAATCGACTATGCAGAAGCACACAACATTCCGCTGAAGATTAACCGTGAAACCAACTACTCCAAGGACAAGAACCTGTGGCACCTGTCTCATGAAGGTCTGGATCTGGAAGATCCGGCAAATGAGCCGCAGTATGAGAAGGAAGGCTTCCTGGAACTGGGCGTTTCTCCGATTCAGGCTCCGGACAAGCCCACTTATGTGACCATTCACTTTGAAAAGGGTATTCCGACTGCTATCGACGGCAAGGAAATGGGCGCTGTAGAACTGGTAGAAAAGCTGAATGAACTGGGCGGCGCTAACGGCATCGGCCTGGCAGACCTGGTAGAAAACCGTCTGGTCGGCATGAAGTCCAGAGGCGTATATGAAACTCCGGGCGGCACCATCCTGTACCATGCACATGATGTTCTGGAAACCATCACCCTGGATAAGGAAACCGCAAGAACCAAGCAGTATCTGAGCATTAAGTTTGCAGATATCGTATACAATGGCCAGTGGTACACACCGCTGCGGGAAGCACTAACTGCTTTCGTAAACGAAACCCAGAAGACCGTTACTGGTGACGTCAAGCTGAAGCTGTACAAGGGCAACATCATCAATGCCGGCGTAACTTCTCCGTACACCCTGTACGATGAAGAAGTTGCTACCTTCGATGCAGAAGACGTTTACAACCAGAAGGACGCAGAGGGCTTCATCAACCTGTTCGGTCTGCCGATTCACGTAAAGGCTGTGCTGGATCAGAAGCGGAACAACAAGTAATTTTGAAAAATCGGGAAACACGGCGGTGATTTCCCTGTATACCGGTTCTCCTGCCGGTGAGGAAGAGGCGGCTGTTTACCGGTCGCCTCTTTTCCGTTTCTTCTATCAATATATAAGAAAATACTGCATAAAGCCCGCCTGACGGCTTTGCACGCAATCTGCTTGCAGATTTTCCGTCATATTGCCCAGAAATCCCTTGCCATAC
>UQYK01000051.1 GCA_900545285.1 uncultured Ruminococcus sp. | reverse complement strand
CTGCAACAAAATTATGCTCGAAAATCCACACATATTTCTTGTGAAGACAGGTTCTCAGTTTTTTCAAAGATGGCGCACAGATATTTGTGGTATCAGACTATACCCGAAAAATGGTAGCGCTTTGTTATAATACAGCAAGACGGCTTTTTCTGATGTGGTTTCATAAGCAAACGGAAACGAATGCTACGGACGGTTCTTTGCTGTTCAGTTTTTCAGATCGGTATCATCTGGTGCAAGCCCGGCAAGAATTGCTTCGTAATGTGCCATCTTATCATTCATATATTTTGCCGTTTCTTTTGCTTCTTCCACGCGTTTATGGGCTGCTGCGCGCTGTTTTAGAATGATCGCGCATCTGGCTTGCAGGTTTTTTTGTGATTCTTCCAGCAGACACAGGCGACTGTATTCCTTGATGTCTTCAATGCTTGTATCGTATCCCTCTTCTGTGTTTATACAAATATTTTTATTTTATTTTATCATAGCAAAAGAATTATTATCTACCTCGATTCTGTAAATAACAAGTGATAAAAAGTGAATTCCAAAAATCAAACGAACCTGCGGACGAGAGTGTGACTTTTCTGTTCGTTTTAGAGAAATATTTATATTTATAGTCCCTTTCTGTCTGTTGTGTTCAGCCTCTTGATAATAACAGCGTATACCCAAATAGCAGAATCGATATGGACAAATAATTGGAATTATGGTATAATAGAAATTACCAAAATCATGATAAAAGGGTGATGTTATGTATTGTAAAAGATGCGGTCGGGAACTCAAAGACAAAGCTAAATTTTGTCCCAGATGCGGTACAGCAATTTTAAGACCGAGAAAAAAGAAGAAAACAGGTAAAATTGTTGCACTGACATTATCAGGTTTGATTTTGCTTGGCGCTTGTAGTGGGGTGTTTGTGTATCGGGATACGTTGATGGCGTGGCTGAATCAGTTAAATCGAAATCCAGATGAAATCGGAGAACTATATTTCTCGCCAATTGATGAGGAACATGTTGCTGATGATAGCGGCATGTTATATGCAGACAATGAAATTTTGCTGGTTGCAAAAGAAGGAACCAGTTATCAAAAGATTGAAAAGCTTGCAAAACAATATGATGGTGAAATTGTTGGCTGGATTGAAAAAACAAATGACTATCAGCTGAAATTCAATGCCTCTTATTCTATGGATGAGATAGACACCGTTGCGGAAAAAATGTGTACAGAATCTTACGTGGATTCCGCCAATCCCAATTATATTTCGTATGCTTCCGATGCCAGCGTGCAGTATGGAAAGGAATACGGAGAAAATGCAAATTGGGACGAAGACGATATAAAAGAAGGTGCATTTCAAGGAAAAAACTGGAATTTGAAAGCAATTAATTGCATATCAGCTTGGGAGTTAGTGGATAAAAATACAACAGAAGATGATGCAATTCGAGTCGGATTGGTAGACGGCGGATTTGACACAGATCACGAAGACCTTGGTTTTGCTGAAGTTTTTTATGAGGATGGAAAAAACGGTATTTCTTCTAATCCAGATGAAATAGAACATGGCACACACGTTGCAGGAACTATGGCAGCAAAGTCGAATAATAGGGAGGGGATTTGTGGCGTTTATCCCTATGGGGATAAAAATCTGTATGGATGTTCTTACAGCGGAGAACTGTCATATGATGAGAATTTAGAAGCACATCAATTGAGTTTAATGGCTTTGAAAATTGGCTATGCGGAGTTAATTCTTAGAAATGTAAAGGTTATCAATATAAGTCTAGGATTTAATTGGTATTATGGAGATAATCCTGTTAGTTATAAAACCGAAAATTTTAATTCAGTAGAAGAGTTTTGGGACAATTACGATTTTGGAGAATTTTTTCATGAAGCAGACTACCTTGGTGACTTTTATGAACGTCTTCTTTCAATTGGTTATGATTTTTTAATTGTAAGTGCCGCTGGAAATGATTCATCTTCCAACCGTCATTTAGAAAGCAAAGTAGCGAGTCTGAATAATATGATTGAAAAAGAAAAATATCCGCAAGCTTATGATCACATCATTGTAGTTGGTGCTGTGGATTATAGCCTTAAAATGTCTAGTTATTCGAACGGCGGAAAGCGTGTAGATGTATTTGCACCTGGCGGTGATAGTGCAAACGGTGGAACTGATAATGAGATATATTCTTGTGTTCCAAATAATGGATACGATATGATGAGCGGCACATCTATGGCTTCCCCTCATATTGCTGGTGTTGCAGCAATGGTATGGACAGTGAATCACAATCTGAGTGGAGCAAAAGTGAAAAAAATTGTTTGTGATTCTGGAAAGCTAAGCGGCAGTGATTCTTTTGATGAGATTTTGAAAGAAGTTGCCGGAGCAAAATCATTAGAGTACGTTCCGGGTAATGATGCCACTTTGGTGAATGCATATGCGGCGGTTAAAACTGCACTTGGCGAAGAGACAACACCCAAAGCAGAGAGCGAACCGGAAAATGGTGGCATTCTTTCGTGGGTTGTGGAAAATGAAACACAGGAACCGATCGAAAATGCAACTGTCTCTGCAAAAGATGCACAAACAGGGAAAGAAGCAGGAACGCCTGTCAAAACAGATGTAAAAGGACACTTTGAATTGATTTTGCCGGATGGAGAATACACGCTTACAGTCATAGCTGACGGATACGAAACATATACGTCTCCAGACACCATTGAAGTAAAAAGCGAAGGCGTAACCTATGCAGATCAAATAAAACTTATGCCAAAAGCAACTGTTCCAGCCATAGTGCAGGCGGTTCTTGACGGTGAAGCACAGTGGCAGGATGATCCGAACAATTATTTGCAAAATGTACATGAGACAACGGCAGAACAAGTTTGCGGATGGTTCCAGGACTTAAATATGGATGGAGAACCAGAATATATTGTCGGGCCGTTAGTTGGCGGCGCACATGCTGCACATGATTTCTATATCTGGACAGAAGAAGACGGAAAACTGAAAGCATATAATTTGGGTGCAGAGAGTTCTTCTGACGGAGGCCTGTCAAACATCTATACGCTTTGGCCAATGCAATCCGGTGCAGGGTCTGCTGCGTTTACAGGACAGCTTTTCCAGAATACAAAAACCAAGGAGTTCCTTTACACCTTCTTCAACGAAGATGGCGTATCGTCAGAAGGCTGGCAAATTGTAGATACGATGCAGTGCGCAGAAAAAACCATTTTCGGAGGCCGCTTTAGCGTAACCACTGAATATGCAAATAACAATATAACGGGATACCGCTATACAGCAAATGGAGAAGAAAACATTCCGGCACAGCAGTTTAAGGATGCGTACGAGGCTTATTTTGCTGATTTGCAGCCTTTTGCAGTTACAACGAAAAATATTTCATATCAGGATTATCAGGCAGCAGATGCAGAGGGACGAAAAGCGCTTTTGCTGGATTCCTACAACGCCTGGTCATATCAGGAAACCTCAGATGTAACTATGCCGCTATCCGATGAAATTGCAAGAATTTCACAAACAGCAAATACAACGAAAAGTGAAACGGAAGCGGACTTGCAAGAAAAGGTAAACGGATTGAACGTCATCGAATGGAATTGCGGTGACTTCGATCAGGACGGCAATTTGGAAGCGTTTTGCCTTGTGGGAACAACTTCTAAAATAGAAGAATTGGTGTTTGTAAATCAGGAACCGGGCTATACTGTTCTGCGCAGTTCGTTCTGGGGCGCATGCGGAAGTGGCAAGGTTGTGGAATGTAACGGAACAAAATACTATATCCTTGACACAAATAACGGAGGCTCCGGCTCGGAAACCTATGTCTTCTATAGCCTTCAGAATAATGGCAGGGAAGCATCTTGCTCAGGGCTTTGTCATTTATTTGGTGTTGATGAAAATGGTGCCCCCTATACTTTCGGTTCAGGATCGGATGCTCATGAAAAACCTCGGATTTACCTGAATGCAGATCCGACAACAAAGGATCTTTCCATGAGTTGACTTTGTGCATAGCAATTTCCTTAAAAATAGAAACTATCCTAAATCAAGCGGCTAAGAAACTATCTTAGCCGCTTTTTGTAGTAAGAGCTCCTGGCTAGGCCGGGGCTTCAAAAGCGCTTAAAGCTATGGCTCTCGAAAAAAGATCTCCTTTTGATTATAATAAGATTGCGGCTAGCAACTGCAAAAAGAATCAAAAGGAGGTCATTACAAAGTGAATGACATACATAATTTATCGCATTCGAAGTGGAATTGCAAGTGCTACATCGTATTTGCCCCAAAATATCGTAGAAAAGTGTTCTACAAAACAAAGAAATTGGAGCTAGGTCAAATCTTGAGACAATTGTGTAATTGGTAAGGAGCAAACTTGTTGGAAGCAGAAGCATTTCCTTGTGAAACAAGAAAGTTTCGTGGGGTGCACGCTCTTTTGTTTACATTTTTCCGCAGATATGGTATAATGAGACTGCAAAGAACAAACCCAATCGAAGAGGAAGTGTCTATGACCTATCGTATTTTTTTAGTGGAAGATGACCACAGCATTGCCAGCGGTTTGCAGCATCAGCTGGAACAATGGGACTTTGAGGTGCAGGTTGTGCAGAATTTCCGGGGTGTTTTAACCGAATGCACCGCCTTCGACCCCCATTTGATCCTGATGGATATTATGCTGCCGTGCTATGACGGATACCATTGGTGCCGGGAAATTCGCCGCGTGTCCGAAGTGCCAATTATTTTTCTTTCTTCCGCGTCAGACAACCTGAATCTGATTATGGCAGTCAATATGGGCGGCGATGACTTTATTGCAAAGCCCTTTGACTGGAATGTGCTGCTGGCCAAAATCCAGGCGTTGCTGCGCCGCACCTACGATTTCGGCGGCCAGGCTGCACTGCTGGAGCATCGTGGCGCGGTATTGAATCCATCCGATGCGGTGCTCACTTATCAGGGAATGCGTATGGAACTGACGAAAAACGAGTACCGGATTCTACAGGCGCTCCTGGAACAAAAAGGAAAGGTTGTCAGCCGGGAGACGCTCATGGAACGGCTGTGGGCAACGGACAGTTTCGTGGACGAAAACACACTGACTGTCAATGTAAACCGCCTGCGGAAAAAGCTGGACAAGGCAGGCCTGCACGATTTTATTCGCACCAAGGTGGGCATGGGCTATCTGATTGAACAGGAGTAAAGGATGAAACTTTTCTGGAGCTATTTTCGGTCACATATCAGTGGGATGATCGCGTTTTTTCTGTGCTGTGCAATTTTTTTGCTGATTTTTTCGCTGTGCGATCTCCGGATTGAAGCGGTTTTGTACGGCAGCGTGCTTTCCGCAGTGGTTTGCTTGACGCTGTTTGGTGCAGGATTCTTTCGGTATTATCGAAAGTGCATGAGTCTCAGACAGGTGCAAAAGGAAATCCTGATTACCACACAGCATCTCCCGGCACCAAGGGACATGCAGGAGCAGATTTATCAGGAACTGCTGGAAGAACTGTACCGGAATCAGCAGAAGTTATCCCAGAAATGGCAGATGCAGTACAGCGACATGATGGAATATTACACGGCGTGGACGCACCAGATGAAAACACCGATCGCTGCCATGCGGCTGCACCTACAGGCGGCGGACACGCCGGAAAATCATATGCTGCTGGAAGATCTACAGCGAATCGAACAGTATGTGGAAATGGTGCTGTGTTATCTGCGGCTGGACTCAGACTCCACGGATTATCTCTTTGTGCAGTGTGATCTGGACAGCATTGTCCGTCAGGCGGTGCGACGCTTTTCTTCCCAGTTCATTCATCGAAAGATTCGCCTGGAATATGCGCCGCTGCATTGTCAGGTGCTGACCGATGAAAAGTGGCTGCTGTTCGTACTGGAACAAGTGCTTTCCAATGCGTTGAAATATACTTCCTCCGGCGGAACCATTTCCATTTTTCTGGAAAATCCAAAGATCCTCTGTATTCGGGATACGGGAATCGGGATTGCGGCGGAGGATCTGCCCCGTATTTTTGAAAAAGGCTTTACCGGCTGCAATGGCAGAACCAATAAAAAGGCGAGCGGCATCGGGCTGTATTTGTGCAGGCGCATTTGCCAGAATTTGAACCATACCATTACAGCGGAGTCGCAGGCGGAGCAGGGCACCACCATTCGCATCGGCATGTTTCGAGAAACACGCGGCATTGAGTGATGTGACAAAAATGTAAGAAAGAAAGCGGGAAATGTAAGCCGAATCGATGGCGAAGCATTTCCCGTTTGTGGTATACTGTAGTAGTCAACAAAACATACATGCAAAGATGAAGGAGGTCATTGCAATGGCAATGCTGGAAGTAGCACATTTGAAGAAGGTTTACACCACTCGTTTCGGCGGCAATCAGGTCGAGGCTCTGCGGGACGTTTCCTTTACGGTAGAGCAGGGAGAGTATACGGCGATCATGGGGGAATCCGGTTCCGGAAAGACCACGCTGCTGAACATTCTGGCGGCACTGGACAAGCCTACCAGCGGCATGGTACAGCTGGATGGAAACGATCTGACACAGATCAAGGAATCCCGTATCGCCGCATTCCGTCGGGATAATCTGGGGTTTGTCTTTCAGGACTTTAACCTGCTGGACACCTTTTCGCTGGAGGACAACATCTATTTGCCGCTGGTGCTGGTGGGAACGCCCTATGCGGAGATGCAGCGGCGGCTGGAACCTATTGCGAAACAGCTGGGCATCACCCAGCTGCTGAAAAAATTCCCCTATGAGGTTTCCGGCGGACAGAAACAGCGTGCCGCTGTGGCTCGTGCCCTGATTACTAATCCGCGTCTGATTCTGGCAGATGAGCCTACCGGTGCACTGGACTCCCGTTCCTCAGATGAACTGCTGGCACTGTTTTCGGCAATCCACCAGTCGGGACAGACCATTGTTATGGTAACCCACTCCACCAAGGCGGCGGCAAGTGCCGGACGGGTGATGTTCATCAAGGACGGCGAAGTGTTCCACCAGCTGTATCGGGGGAATGACACCAACGAACAGTTCTATCAGCGAATTTCGGACACTCTGACATTGCTGACTACCGGAGGTGAGGCACGATGAACATGCATCTCTATCCCAAATTGGCATGGCACGGCATTATCAAGAACAAGAAAACCTATGTGCCGTTCCTGCTGACCAGCATCGGACTGGTCATGATGTTTTACATCGTGTCCTATCTCACCTACAACAAATCCGTCAAACAGATGCGTGGCGGCGGTGATATGCAGCTGATCTTGTCATGGGGCGTGCCGGTGGTGGCATTTTTTGTCGTCATCTTCCTGTTCTACATGAATTCGTTCCTCATGCGTCGCCGGAAAACGGAGTTCGGACTGTATAATATTCTGGGCATGGGAAAGGGCAATATTGCCCGCGTGCTCCTGTGGCAGAATCTCATGCTGTTTGCCGTTTCCATTGTCGGCGGTCTGGGTATGGGCATTCTGCTGTCCAAGCTGGCGGAACTCTGTGCGGCGAAAATGCTGTCCAATCAGGCTTCTCTGGCATTTGTCATTGAACCTTCTGCGGTGCGAAATACCCTGTTTTTGACAGTCCTGTCTTTTGTGCTGATCCTGCTGTATTCGCTGGGACAGATCCGTGTGGCAAAGCCGATAGAACTGCTTCACGGGGAAAAGACCGGCGAAAAGCCGCCGAAGGCACGCTGGATACTGGCACTGCTGGGCATGTTATTGCTGGGTACCGCGTATTATCTGGCGTTGACCACAAAAGATCCCATACAGGCACTGTTGGTGCTGTTTATTGCCATTGTGCTGGTCATTATCGCTTCTTACCTGCTGTTCATCTGCGGCTCTGTGGCACTGTGCAAGCTGCTCCAGAAAAACAAAAAGTACTACTATAAGCTGAATCACTTCGTTTCCGTTTCCTCTATGTCCTACCGCATGAAGCGGAACGGTGCCAGTCTGGCTTCCATTTGTATCCTCTCCACCGGCGTGCTGGTGATGATCTCGTCCTCTCTCTGCCTGCGGATCGGCGAAGATGCCAGCCTGCACACTCGCTATCCCAGAGATCTGGAAGTCGGCGTTTTCACTAAGGACTACGACCAGAGTGTTGCGGCGTCATCTTACATCGAACAGCAGGTCGATGCTGTATTGCAGGCATCGCATCAGACCAGAAAGAATGAACTCGCCTACAACAATCTGAATTTTGCGGCGTTAAGGCAGGGCGGCGACATTTCAGTAAAACCGTACACGGAAGTCAGCGGCACTCAGTATGCGGAGAGCATCGACAAACTGGTCATGCTGAATTTCGTGACACTGGACACCTACGAAAAAATCACCGGCACAACGGAAACACTGGGCGAAAATGAAGTGCTGCTGTGTATGTTTCGCGGAACGTTCAGCGGAGATGCCCTGAATATCGATGACCAGTTCCAATTTCATATCAGGAAGCAGGTTCCTGACTTCCTTGAAAGCGGTGACAATGCCATTGCGACCTATCCGACCATGTACCTGGTGGTTCCGGACGGTGAAACCATGAGCCGGCTCTACGAGTACCAGTATTCTGTCTACGGCGAAGAAATGGCATCTAGCTATCAGACCTGGCTGGGATTTGATCTGGACTGCAACGCGGACACACAGATGGAACTGGAAAAACAACTGGAGCAGCAGTTTGCCGACAACGCACAGACACATCAGGAATATTTTTACGAAGTCAAAAGTCTGGAGATGCAGCGGTACAGCTTCTATTCTCTGTTCGGCGGGCTGCTGTTTCTGGGCATTTTGTTGAGCATGGTATTCCTGTTCGGCACGGTGTTGATCATGTACTACAAGCAGATTTCCGAGGGCTATGAAGATGCGGCACGGTTCGAGATACTGCAAAAGGTGGGCATGACCCGAAAGGAGATCAAAAAGAGCATCAACTCCCAGATCCTGACAGTCTTTGCCGCACCGCTGCTGGCATCGGGTGTGCACCTGTGCTTTGCGTTCCCGCTGATCCGGAAGCTGCTGATGATGTTCGGGCTGTCGAATACGCCGCTGCTGGTGGGTGTGACTGTGGGCAGTTATCTGGTGTTTGCAGTGCTGTATGTGGTCATGTACAAGGCAACTTCCCGCAGCTACTACCAGCTGGTAAAATGATGCGGCAGCGAATCTACCGCGGGGCAGTGCTGGCTGTGGGGCTGATGCTGCTGGCAGTCGCAGCCGTGCCGCTGGCGGTATTTCTGGGAATTGCCGGTGCGGTGTGGAAAATCATGAACTGGCTGTTGGAAAGGAATGATACCAAATGAAACTGTGTATTTGGAATTCTGGGGTGGTTTTTGCATACGGGATTGCTTTGGCATGAAATATGATATACTTTTGAAAATCACCCCTCATTCATCTCCCGCCACAATCCATCTTCGATTGCTTGTCTCATCTTCGGGTGCCGAATGACAAAATGAATCACCGGACTTTTATTTTTAGAAATGATAACCCACTCATTGTGCTTGATTTGAATCTGAATATTTTTGAAAATGCGGGCATGCTGCGGCAGTGCCGTATAGTTCGGATTGCGTTCCGCAACTGCCATAGTCTGATGACAATGTTTCAGATACTCGTCATAGGTACAGAAAATCTCATGCTCGTAAAACGTTTCAGATAAAGAAAGCGTCAGCGGCATCTTTGCATATTCCTCCCGGGAAAGAACAGGAATTCTGTCCTCCACAGAACCAGACCGGAGCATTTGCAAAAAGTTATCTTTCACTCGGTGCAGTTCCTGTAAGAGCAGGTGTTGTTTCTCCGCTGCAACATGATTTCGTTCCAGGATATTCCGAAACAGTTCCTCTGAAATGGTGTACAGCGGAAGTGTTGTGTACAGATTGGAATGTACGCTATTTTTTCCGGCTTCGCCGGCAAGAAAGCGATGGAATTTTTCCTTGGATTCTCCCGTGTAAATCTCCATCAAGGGGAGTGCTTTGGATAAAATATGATTGGTTTTGGTGCGGTAATAGGCAACTTCCTGTCTGGCATTGGTCAGATAGTATTTTCCGTCCTTGTGGTATCCGTTGATACATTCTCCCGTAAGCGCTGCTACACCCGAAACATAATTCAAATGATGATAGATGTTGGTGCCTGGATTTTTCAGGTAGTATGGGGAGATCTGTCCGGTCATATAGATGGGAATCCACGCTTCCAGCCCTAAGATCATTTCTTCCAGGGGACGGTCAATATGGTGGATCATGTGCAGATGCAGCCCTTTTTTCAGACAGGCGGCAATGCCGAACATCCACTTTTTGTTAAATTCCATATCCTGTGCCATATCTGCCATGGGCATATCGCTGTTCATAAAAATCGGTTCCTTGGAACGGGAGAGTACCGTTGCCTTGAAAAAGTCCAGCTCGCCCTGCTTCATCTGCTCAATGCCGTAATAATTTTTGGAAGAAGGTAGGTGAAACGGCACAGTAGGGACTTTCAGCTGGTCAAACCGAATCAGTGTCATATATTCGTTCAGGTCGAATTCGTCCAGCTTTTTCAGATAATCCCCGATGCCTTCCGCTGCTTTCTCTTTGGGTTCGCTGTTGCAAAGATACTGGATCACTGCCGCTGTGAAATCCGCACGAGATAAATGCTCCTTTTCATCTGAACAGTTTATCTGTTTGCAGATTTGTTCCATTTTCTCGGATTCGCCGTATTTCCGCAGCAGAAAGCTGCTGAAACTCCCAGAAAATTTTGTAATATCTGCCGGCATACGCTGCCCCTTTTTGATTCTGGAAAGATAAGACGGGTCATAGCCCATGCTTTTGGCAAGTTCATTCAGATTGATAGGAATTGCATCCACAAGGGCGGAAAACTGGCCTGAAAATTGCGCATGGTCTGTTTCCACAATGTCGGCTGCCTCTGCCAATTGCGCAAAAACCAAATCGAAATCCAGATCTGTGCATTCGTTCTGCTTTGCAATGCGGACAATCCCGGCAGCAAGTTTTTTCAACGTCTCCGTTTCCGGCACTCGCTGTCCGTTTCGGTATCTGCTGAGAGATGCCTGCGTCAAACCAGAGACATCTGCCAGTTCGCCGGCGGTGCAGTGGAATCGGCGGATGTATGTATTCAATAATTCCGGAAATGTCATGTGCCATCGTCCTTTCCTGTAAGTACTTCCATTATAACACAGAAATGCTTTTTATGAAATACAATTTCACAATTTTCTTCAAATTTTACCGATTTGGCATTGACTTTCCGGTAAAAGCACTTTTCAATTTCCAAAATATGTGCTATACTATAAATGTATTTTAATTGCTTTTGGCTTTTTTCGTACATATGTATAAGGAGGTTGTCTGATGAAACATACTGCTGCAAAAATTTTATCCGTATTGCTGTCTACAAATCTCCTGCTTTTCTCTGTTCCTTTTATTCCTGCAAATGCTGCACAGGAAATGTGGCTGGATGGAGAAGTAGATGGTTTCCAATACAGCATACAGCTCAATTATGGATATACAGTAATTAAAAGTGTTGATCAAGACAAAACAGGTGTTGTGGAAATTCCTGCAATCATAGCAGATGATCCAATCACCATTGCACGAGGAGCATTCAGAGGCTGCAAAATGACAGAACTGATCCTCCCTGATACTGTGACTACCATTAATAGTGAAGCCTTTGAGGATTGCAAAAATCTTACTACCATTCATTTTCCTGCAAGCTTTACAGATTTTCATGGAAAAAGCGAGAATAGCGGGGACAATGGCGGTCTGGATTCCTGGATAAAGGGCTGTGATTCTCTGAAAAAATTTACCATCAATGAAAAGAATCCATACTATCAATCGAAAAATGGTGTCCTATACAGCAAGGATGGAAAGACAGTCGGGCCAGTTCCGCCTGCGATTTCTTTCGATTCCGTCAATTGGAATGGTGTTTCTGCAATTGGCGATTATGCTTTTTGCGGTCGGGAATCCCAGAGGGCAGATATTGAAATCTCATCTCAGATCACTTCTATCGGGGATTATGCATTCTGCGGCTATGGCGGTGATTGGTATGAAGAAAATTACAACGGCACTGTCAACATCAAACTCCATGAGGGGCTGACTTCCATCGGGGAATACGCATTTTCCAGTATGTACTATCTGGAAGAAATCAACCTGCCGGATTCTCTTACCACCCTTGGAAAAGGTGCTTTTGCATCCGACAATCAGCTGAAATCCATGACAATTCCGCCGAAAGTAACCGTGATTCCGGATTCGCTTTTTGAAGAATGCTTAAACCTGGAATCCGTTACACTTCCGAATGGGATTACGGAAATTGGAAAGCGGGCATTTTACGGCCCTTTGTATCTGACGAGCATACATCTGCCGTCATCACTCAAGAAAATTGACGATTATGCCTTTTGTTTTTTCCAGCCACGCCAATTTAGCAAACTGACTTCAATTGCAATTCCGGATTCTGTGGAATATATCGGAGAACATGCTTTTGAGAGAAATGGAAATCTCAAATTTGTAACACTTTCAAAAAATATGAAAAAGATAGAAGCGTATGCTTTCTCCGAATGCGGCATAAACTCTCTTGAAATCCCGGCCGGAGTAACAGAAATCGGAGATTACGCATTTTCCAGCAATGCCTTGACATCTGTAGCACTGCCGGATACACTTTTGAAAATTGGAAATTGTGCATTTGCAAATGGATTTGTTTACGATGAACAAATGGGAAACCGCTGTGTCTCTGTTCCTGACAGTGTCATAGAAATCGGAGCAGGCGCTTTCAAAGATTGCTTTCTTCAGGATATAAAATTGCCGAATCAGGCAAAGCTTTACGGACTGTCTGCTTTTTCAGAAAACAATTTATCTTCTGTAATATTTCCGGAGGGAGTAGAAAGTCTGACAACGCCTGCGATTATGGGAAATGAGAAACTCAATCGGCTCTATCTTCCCAGAAGTCTGAAAGAACTGTCTCCGCTCTCCATTGCAAAAGATGGTTATGGGGAGCTTCACACAATGGATTCCCCGTATGAGGTAGATTCTTATTGGTTTTCTGATTTGGTTATGGTAAGCGATATTTATTTTGCCGGCACAGAAACAGAATGGAACGCATTGATCAAGGACTGGGATTTTGCAAAATACAATACCGATCCGTCAGTTATGGATAACGTGACTGTGCATTTCAATGCAACAGTGGGAACTGACGTGGCAGGCGATGTCAATGCCGACGGCATCTTTTCCATTGCAGACCTTATTATGATGCAGCAGTGGCTGTACTGTCAGGGGAGACTGATTAACTGGAAAGCAGGGGATTTGTATAAGGACAATACTATAAATGGATTGGATCTCTGCCTGATGCGGCAAATGCTTCTGGATGCGCCGTCCGCCCCGCATGCCTCTATTACAGATCTGGTCTGGGATGCTGAAAGCAGAATGGTCACGGCAAATGTTACCTATGAAAATCTGCCGGAGAGAAGCGATGCCTGGATTGGTGTGGTGCCAAGTGATGCACCGCATAATGAAAAGGCAGCGGATTCTGCCGTTATGCAGTATCAATCGCTTTTACAATTTGAAAGCGGATATTTTGCAGGGTTTGAACTTTCAGACACCAGTTTAAGCGGAAACTACGATTTACGCATTTATGCAAATGACAACGGCGGCAAGGAACTTGCCTGTGTGACATTTTATATTGACGGCCCTAAGGCGGAAATTGCAAATGTACAGTGGAATCCAGACACAAGAACCGTTACAGCAGATGTCAACTATGCTAATTTCTCGGACGATAACAGTGCCTGGATCGGTGTTGTTCCAAGTGATACGCCGCATAATGAACAGGATGCGGACCGTGTAGATGTCAATTATATTTCTTTGAGAAATTTTGAAAGCGGTGCATTCCCCGGAATTACAGTTCCCAATGACATCTCTGGAAGTTATGATTTGCGTATTTACAGCAGTGATTATAATGGCTCAGAACTTGCCTGTGTGAATGTTATGATAACATAAGTAGCATCGCCTTTTGCACAGCAGATATAACGATAGAAAGCAGGGCATTGTTCTGCTTTAGAACTTGTCTTCATAAGAAATGTATGTGGATTTTAGAGCATGATTTTGTTGCAGACAAGGCGAAAATGCGCAGGCGGGCTGTCGCCCGGCAAGTATT
>UQYK01000050.1 GCA_900545285.1 uncultured Ruminococcus sp. | reverse complement strand
GCTCCCAGCAACGCGAAATTGCCCGGACGTTCTCCCAGCGCCAGAAATACCCAAAGAGGATTGAGAACTGCTTCCAGCACGCTGATAAGAGAAGCATTGACAGGAGGCGTGAGACTTACTCCTTTTGAAAACATATAATAAGCCATTCCGATCTGAATTGTACCCAAAAATACCAGCGCTGCGGCAATCTGCGGCGTAAAATGGAGATCCTCAGTCACGACAAAAGGCAGACCGATTACTATCGTCATGAGAAATCCCAGCATATTGGCGTCCGCATTACTCGCTCCCGGCATCTGATTCACCACAAACATAGCGGCAAAAAATACACCGGCCAGCACGCCGAAAATATTGCCCAGCATCTTTCCCGGATCCAGCTGATCGCAGAAAAACAGAATCATACCGAAAAAGGCCGCCGTCAGCAGGATCACATCCCGCCGCTTCGGCAGAGTCCTCTCTCTGACGCACTGCATCGCCAGCACAAACATAGGCGCCGTGTACTGCAGCACGATAGCATTGGCGGCTGTCGTCATTTTATTGGAACATGCGTAAAATGTAGTGCTGGCAAAAAAGCAAAACGCCCCCAGCAGTATAGTTTTGTTGATTTTTATACGAAAACTCCGCCGCATAGCCGCAAAAAAAAGAAATGCGAAAACAGTCCGGAAAAAATTGACGACGATTCCGTTAAACGGGACAGCTTTCATTATGAGTCCGCCGGTAGACCATAAAAGGGCGGCGGCGAGAATATAAAGGTTACCTTTGCTGGTGCGGTTCATTGCTCTAAAAACTCCATCCTGTTTCATATCTCCCGTCTCAAATCGGAAAAAAGCTCCAACAGATCCGCCCGATCAAAACACGGGAACAGCTCCTATCAGACACAGGGAATAGCGGCATCATACTGCGAGAAGAAAAGCCGAAACTCTCTTTCTATTCCTCTCCGCAGAAAACGGCTGAATACGGATTCCCCCTGCCTTTCTCTGTTTTTTGCGGTACTTTCCGCAGGTGCTGCAAACGGAATTGCCTTTTGATTACGAATGAAGAATACCAGTTCATCCAGTGCTGCGGCAACATAATGATGTCCCTGAGGCAGGATTTCCGTTTCGTAGTGATCATGGGACTTCATACGAACCAGCATCATTTCCTCCGGCAGGTAAACATATCTGCCCTGTGCATTCTGGTGATAAATCGGCGCAATCATCAGCTCATTGCCCAAAAGAAGCTGATCTTCTACCTGCTGTGCCATTTTGTCTTCCGGGAAATCAAAGGCAAGCGGACGGAACATCATGTTGTCCTGCAAAGCTGCCTTTAAGAATTCACTGTACAGGTAGGGAACCAGGCTGTAGCGAATTTTAATCATTTCTCCGGTAGCAGCAAAGTTGTCAAATTGATAGAGTTCCTGCTGGCGTGTGCCATCTGCGGAATGGTTGCGGAACAGCGGCGTAAAGAGAGAGTATTGCAGCCAGCGCAGCATGAGGTCTTCTGTGGTGTCACAGCCAAATCCGCCGGTATCGCATCCGGTAAAGAGGAAGCCAGCCATATTCAAGGCAGGAAGCTGCTGCATGGACTGGAGAATATGTGACCACCAGGACTTGTTGTCGCCCTGCCAGATGCCGCCGTAGCGGTGTGCTCCTACATAGGAGGAACGGGAGAAGAAAAGTGTACGCTGCTCCGGACGGATTTCCTGCAAGGCCTCAAAGGCAGAACGTGTCATATTCATGCCATAGAGGTTGTGCACTTCGCTGTGCTTGACCATCTGGCCATCGATGTTGTGGTAGAACTTGTCATAGTCCCCGATGTTGCCGTTCAGACCGGCAACCATTCCGGTAAATGTGAAGTATTCATCAATGCCCATATTTCCGGAGGTGAGTTCTTTGATTTTATTGCAGGTATCTTCCAGACGGTCTTCGGTATAGAAAATAGCCGGTTCGTTCATATCATTCCAGAAACCGTCAATCCCCATTTCTGTCAGCACTGCATATTTTTTTCCAAACCAGTCTCTGGTTTCCGGCTGGAGAAAATCCGGAAAATGGACGCGCCCCGGCCATACTGCGCCGACAAAATCGCCGCCTTCTGCATTTTTACAGAAGTAATTTTTCTGTACGCCTTCCTCATATACAGGATAGCCGTCTTCAATTTTAACGCCGGCATCAATGATGGGAACCAGGTGAATGCCCTGTTCCTTCATGTCAGCTGCAAGACCCTTCAGATCCGGAAAGCGTGTTTCATCAACTGTGAAATCCTTATAGCGTTCCATATAGTCAATATCCAGATAGATGCTGTCCAAAGGAACACCGGCATCCTTGTACTGCTTTGCAACATCACGGATGTCCTGTTCTGTTTTATAACCCCAGCGGCTCTGACCATAACCGAATGCCCAGAGAGGCGGAATGTAGCTCTTGCCGATGATCTTTCGGAATTGCTTAACGATATCCTTTTCATTTTCTCCGGTGATGATATAAACTGTCAGATCATTTTTGGCTGCCTTGATCTGCATGAGATTTCTCTTGGTATAGCCAATGTCAAATTCCATTTTTCCGGCATAATCGAAGAATGCACCAAATGTTTTTGTGCCGCGAATCAGGATAAAGTTATGGGAGCCGTAGAGAGAACGAGTGTCCTCATGGTGATTCGGGTTGTCATAGTTCCAGCTGACATACTGCCAGCCTCTTTTGTTGATGCCGCGAATTTGCTCTCCGAGGCCATATACAATGTCCTCCTCGGAAAGGGAATAGGTAAATGTTCCATTTCCGTCTGTTGTAAAGAACGGCATTGGCTCCTGTGTGGGCTTTATTTCTGTGACCACAGCGTTTGTAGTGATTGGGTTTCCAAAAACATATTTTTGAATCATAATTGCACTTCCTTTCAAGGTCGCATTGCATTTTTTCTTTCTATATGATATAATACGATAAAACAGTGCAGAAATCTATTGCTATTCTATGATATTCTGATAAGATTCTATTTTTTAAGGAGAAACGTATGAATTACAGAAATTCCAGGGAAAATCGCATGCACAGTTCCGTGCAAAAACCGTTCAGTTACTATTCGTGTGTGATTCCGGATCAATTTACCTGTGCGCCTATGCACTGGCACAGCGAATTTGAAATCAATTATGTTTGGGAGGGCGCGTCGGAATTTACCTGCGGCGAAGAAAAATTTATTTCATCGGCTGGAGATGTCATTCTTGTGCAGCCCAATGTGATGCATTCTGTTTATCCGTGTGAAGGCAAAAATCAGGTTTATGACACCCTTGTGTTTAGCGCAGAGATATTTGGCGGAACAGAGTCTGACCGCTATATCCAGGAGTGCATCAAACCCCTGATCAGCGGCAGCATGCGTCTGAAAACGCACATTACGCCAGCGCACCCGTACTATGGCGTTTTGAAAACAAGCATAGAAAATGTGTTTTCCTGCGCAAAAGGGGACACGCCTGCACTGGATATGCTGATGCGAAGTGAATTATTTCGCTTTTTTTGGATTTTGGAACTCGAAGCAGAGATAGATCCGGATTTTTCGGAGCCGGGGGAGGTGATTCGTCCAGCTTTGGAATATATTGCTACACATTATTATGAGCCGATCACGATTAAACAACTGGCTGTATCCGTGCATTTAAGCGAAAGCTATTTTATGAACCAGTTTCAGAAGCACGTGGGATTTAGCGCAATTGAATACATTTCTCACTTTCGAATCAATCAGGCCTGCAAGATCCTGATCAGTACGCAAAAAAATGTGTTAGAGACAGCATTTGACTGCGGTTTTCGAAATATTTCCAATTTTAATCGGCAGTTTCGGAAGATTACTGGGTATTCTCCCACAGAGTACCGCAGGAAATTTCAGAAAGAGCAGCACTGAATGTTGATTAAACAGAATCGGTCTGTTCTGGCTGCAATAATTTTCGATAGCTTTTGTCAATGCCAATTGCACCCAGCGGCGCGGTAATCAGGATTGCAAGAACGGCTACCGAGAGTACAATTTTGCCACACGGCAAACCAAGAGAAAGGGGGACAGAACCAATAGCGGCCTGTACAGTTGCTTTCGGCAGGTAGGCGATGATGCAGAAACATTTTTCTTTTCCGGACAATTTTGTACCAAGCAGGCAGAAAAATACGCCGATTGCCCGGAAAAGCAGTGCAATTCCGATCATGAACAGAGCAAAAACACCTGCGGTTAGGGTATAACGGATATCTACCGCGGCGCCGACCAATACGAACAGCAGAACTTCTGCCGGAATCCAGAGCTTTCCGAATTTTTCGGATAATCTGGCGGAAACGTCGGAGGTGGATTTTATTTTCAGCACACATGCCATTGCAACAACGGCAAGCAGTCCGGAGAGTGCAACATAAGGCTTTACTATGGTTTCCAGCGCCATCAGCAGAAAAGCAGTTCCAAGAATCAGTACAGATTTGGTGGTGCTGCGGATGGCATGATTCTTTTGATATGCGGTTTCAAATAAGAAGAACAGGATAAATCCGGCTAATATGCCTGCCAGAATTCCCAGAACAATGGAAATCGGAATATTCAGGAAGTCTGTGATTTTTGCTGATTCGCCCTGCGCCATTGTGACAAATGTGGAGAAAAGGACAATGACAAAAATATCATCACAGGAAGCGCCGGCCAGAATCATCTGGGGAATGCTCTGCGCAGTGCCATACTTTTCTTCTATGAGCTTTACCATGCGCGGAACAACAACCGCAGGAGATACGGCACTGAGAACTGCCCCCATCACTGCGGCTTCTATTCGTGTGACATGGAGCAGGAGCGGTGCGAAGATCAGATAGCCGATGATTTCAAAGCTGGCCGGCACAAAGGACATCATTACAGCAGGCCGTCCGACTTTTTTTAAATCGGATAAGTTCAGAGAGAGTCCGGCCTTGATTAAAATAATGATGAGTGCAATCTGGCGGAGTTCCGAAGAAATCCCCAGGAGCGAAGGAACTAACAAATCCAGCACATACGGCCCTGTGACAATACCGGTTGCAATCATACCGATCATTCGGGGAAGGCCGATTTTTTGGAAAATGGCTGCTGCTGAAAATCCCACCAGAAAAAGAATTGCGAGTGAAAATAACATCGAAAAATCCTCCTTAACATGAAAAAAGCTGACAGCTTCTGCGTAATCCGGCAGAAGTCATCAGCTTTAAAAAGCGGTTCGGGTTGCCCCAGGGAGAACATCATTCCCTAAAATTATGCAATTGCGGCATCGAATGAAAAATACATGCCTAAATGCGGAAGCAAGTATTTCCATTTCTATTATAGCATAACATGAAAAAAAGTCAATTGCATTTTTGAAAATACCTGAAAAAATTCTGAAATTGACAGTTATGGATCAATTATGATATAATAGTTCAATCAAATGAAATGCGGCGAGACTGGAGGAATCTGAAAATGAAAAGTCGAAATGAAATAGAGCGGGATCGGGAAACGATTTGCATGGTGTTGAAAAAGATGTTTTCAATTACAGAGGATGCAGCAGACAATGATGCGATCCGGGATCGGATTTTATCCGGTGGACGGATTACAGGAACCAATATGGTTGTTATGATCTGTGCCATTTTGATTGCATCTGTGGGATTGAATACGGATTCCGTTGCGGTTATTATCGGTGCTATGCTGATTTCACCGTTGATGGGAAGCATTCTGGCCATTGCATATGGAACTGCCGCCAATGACAGCTACCTGATCAAGCGTCATTCGGTGGGATTTTTGGTACAGATTTTAATTAGTGTTGCAACTGCGACGTTGTATTTCTTGCTTTCTCCGGTAAAAGAACCTACAGAACAGCTGATTGCCAGAACCAACCCCACCCTATTTGATGTGATCATTGCTTTGGCAGGCGGCGTTGCAGGGATTGTCGGCCAGACAAGAAAGGACAAGTCCAATAATATTATTCCCGGCGTGGCGATTGCAACTGCATTGATGCCGCCTTTGTGTACTTGCGGATACGCAATTGCAAATGGAAATGTTCGTATGCTTTTAGGGGCATTTTATCTGTTTATTCTGAATACTTATTTTATCTTTATTGCTTCCAATATTGTTTTGACACTTTTAAAAACACCAAAAATTCGGGCAATGTCCTATAAGGAGTGGAAAAGAGCCAGAAAAAAGATGTATCGGAATACATTGTTTGTGCTGCTGCCAGCGGTTTTGATTGCCATTGGGTGGAATATATGAAAAACAAATCGAGACAAAGCGTGAAATACTTTTATGCTGATTTGACACCAGACGCATAGCGTGATATAATAATAACAATCATGTGTTTCTTTTCACAATATAGGTGTGCTTTATCTGACAATGTCCTTCCATAAATTGTATCGTAAATCACAGATGTGTGCTCCTGGATTTGGAAAGCTGTACGCTGCGGGTGGCACAATGTGAAAAGAAATTTGTTTGACGTAACGAAATGAAACGTTACAGTGTTTAGGAGAAAATAAGGATATGAAAAAATTAAAGATTGCAGTAGCTGGAACCGGCTATGTAGGATTGTCAATTGCGACATTGCTGGCGCAGCATCATACTGTTTATGCTGTAGATATTCTTCCGGAAAAGGTGGAACTGATCAATCAGAGAAAATCCCCGATTCAGGACGAGTATATTGAAAAGTATCTTTCTGAGAAAGCGTTAGATCTGACGGCAACACTGGACGCAGAAACGGCGTATACCGGTGCAGATTTTGTTGTAATTGCAGCCCCTACCAATTATGACAGCAAAAAGAATTTCTTTGACACTTCGGCTGTAGAGACTGTGATTCAGTTGGTTATGCAGTATAATCCAGATGCAATTATGGTGATTAAATCCACAATTCCAGTAGGATATACAAAGGCAATCCGCGAAAAGACCGGCAGCAAAAACATCATTTTCAGTCCGGAATTTCTCCGGGAGTCAAAGGCGCTCTATGACAATCTGTACCCCAGCCGCATTATTGTGGGAACAGATATGCAGGATGAACGTCTTGTAGAAGCGGCGCATCAGTTCGCTGCACTTTTACAGGAAGGTGCAATCAAAGAAAATATCGATACACTGTTCATGGGATTTACAGAAGCAGAAGCAGTGAAATTGTTTGCCAATACGTATCTGGCTCTGCGCGTGTCCTATTTCAATGAACTGGATACGTATGCAGAGATGAAAGGGCTGAATACAAAGCAGATTATTGATGGTGTATGCTTAGATCCGCGGATTGGCAGCCATTATAATAATCCTTCGTTTGGTTACGGCGGCTATTGTTTGCCCAAGGATACCAAACAGCTGCTGGCAAACTATGCAGATGTACCTGAAAATCTGATCGAAGCAATTGTGGAATCCAACAAAACCAGAAAAGACTTCATTGCGGACAGAGTGCTGCAAACAGCAGGATACTACAGCTATTCCGATAATAGTTCATACGATAATACAAAGGAAAAGCAAGTAACCATAGGTGTTTATCGTCTGACCATGAAATCGAATTCCGACAATTTCCGTCAGAGTTCCATTCAAGGCGTTATGAAGCGCGTAAAAGCCAAGGGCGCACAGGTGATTATTTATGAGCCGACACTGAAAGACGGGGAAACCTTCTTCGGCAGCCTGGTAGTGAATGATCTGGAAAAATTCAAAGCACAATCGGATGCCATTATTGCAAATCGGTACGATAATTGCTTAAATGATGTGCAGGACAAAGTTTACACAAGAGATATCTTTATGCGGGATTAAAGGATAATGTGTAATATAGAACTGCCCTCTGTCGTTTGACGGAGGGCGGTTCTGCTTTCTCACAACTTCGGCAGTACACTGGAATGTCTTCCTGCGCATTTTTCGCATGCCCAATATTGTCCGGCATACAAATATAGTGCCTCTACATATGCCGACACGTATCCACGTATATTATAGCATAGTATTTTCGAAAAATGTCGAAAAAAGTCGATTTGGTACAAATGCATGAAATTCGCCATATTTCCAACTGTTTATAAAATATTGAATTTAAATATTGGCATAATATAATACAGACCAAAATAATGTAATTCACAACATGAAATAAGGTTTGAAACAAGGAAAAATTCTGCTTACTGCAAATCAAAAAAAGCCTAAAATAAATACGTTATATTCAATTTTAATTATCAATGATATAATTCATAAATGAAAATCAGCCCAAAATAAGTTTTTGAAAATGGAAACAAATTCCAAAGTCTACGCTCACGCCAAAAATCTCTACGTTCGCGCCATTTTCTCGCACAGAGGCAATTTTTGTGCTATAATAGAGGCGAAAAAAAGGAAGGAGGTGAAATTGGCTTTTTATTTGCAAAAGGAGGTGGGAATCTGTCAATTTAGAAAGAAGAAAAAATCATTTTCAAAAAATCGAAAGGAGAAATTATATATGAATAAAAATAAAAGCTTCCTGCAAAAAAAAGTTTGCGAAAAAATTACTGGCCAGCTTATCCGCAGCTGCTATGCTGTGCGCTGCATGCACTGTTCCGGCATTTGCACAGGAGACGGAAACCTATGACGCAGAAACCCAGGCCTATCTTGACTCTCTGCAAAATGCAGATGATTTGAGAATTGCAAATCTGTGCCTGAAGAACGGCATTTCCCTTTATTGGACAAAAGTACTGGTTTCTTATGAAAACGGCACTTATGTAATGCCGGAAGTAACTGTGAAAAAAGCAGTGGAAAGCACAGATCCCTACTATGGCGAAACAGATAATGGTATTGTTTATCAGTTCGATGGAGAAACGCTGACACTCAGCAAGGATGATTCCATTGCATGGTTCAAGGGCGATGTTGAAATTCCAGTGCAGTATAAGGGCGAATTAAACGGTGCTTATACACTGGTGCAGAATACCGCAGATGATCACCTGTTCGACCGGGGAAATTATGTTTATCCGTGGGATGCATTTGCCGGCGAAATCAAGCACATTGTATTCGAAGACGATTTTGACACACTGAATAACTGGGAATTCTATGACTGTGTAAATCTGGAAAGCTTCGATTATGCGCTGAAGGATCTGTGGTCCACTTCTCTTCCGCCGCAGATTACTTCCATTTATCTGAAGGATTCGGACAGTGCGCCCAGAGGCACTTTCGCGGAAGATGTTACACTCTATGGATATCAGGGAAATCAGGCACAGTTCCGGAGCCTGGAGGACGGCAGCTATCACTATATGGCAACTCAGGGTGACAGCGCATATCCGGCTTATGTTCTGAATGGCTCCAGCGGCCTGGAATCTACCTATTCCTTCGATCCGGAGACCCAGACACTCACCATCAGCGGTACCGGAACAGCCCTGACACTGACCGGAACCGGACTGCTGGACTACACAAAGCACATTGTGGTAGAGGAAGGCATTACAGAATTGTATGATACCTTTGCCAAGGCAGCGGATAATAAGGTATACCCGAATGTGGAAGATATTTCTCTGCCGGATTCTCTGACAACAATGAGTGAAAACGCATTGGAGACTCTGACAAGTGTCAACGGAAGCACAGAAACCATTCTGTACGGAGATGCAAATCTGGACGGAAATGTAAACCTCTTGGATACAGTCACTCTGAGTAAGGCAGTTAATGACACCATTTCTGTTACAGAGGCACAGAGAGTGCGGATGGACTGCAACGGAGACGGAGAGATTTCCGCAGATGATACCCTGTCTCTGCTTCGCTTCCTGACACATGTGGTAGATACACTGCCGGAATCCGCAGAATAAGAACACTTCCTGAAAATGAAAAGATGAAAAAATAATGTTCGTACAAAAGCAAGGAGACTAGAATACAAGGACTGTGCCGGATTCGCACTGTCCTGAAAAAGGGGGATTTTTCCAAACACCTGCACCGTTGCGGTGCTGCATATGCGGAAGATTTCCTGTGATAGATAGAGAAAGACAGAACTGCTGTGCCGTTTTTTTGCGGCATGACAGTTCTGCTTTTTGCATAATATCATAAAACTTTTCTTTCCTATTGAAATGAATCATTCTTTATGTTATAATAGAGAAACGGTACGATGCAAAAACGGGAGTAAACAGCGTGATTTTCTGTGAAGGATGTACATTTTTACAGGGAAGGCTGAATGCGTGGTGCTGCCGCATGAAAAATGCGAATCTTTACACAGACGAAGGAGCATTTTATGGAAAAGAAAGATGCAGTGTTGTACATTGTGATTCCGGCGTATAATGAAGAAGCCAACATAGAACAATGTATTCGCGATTGGTATCCCATTGTAGAAAAATACAACGGCGGCGGAAAGTCGCGTCTTGTGATTATCGACGATGGAAGTAAGGATAAAACATATGCTGTTATGCAGGAATATGCCAAGAGCCGTCCGCTGTTCCAGCCGCTGACCAAGAAAAACGGCGGACACGGGCACACGGTTTTGTTTGGCTACCGGTATGCCATCGCCCAGGGGGCAGACTATATTTTTCAGACGGATTCTGACGGTCAGACAAACCCAGCTGAGTTTGTACCCTTCTGGGAAGCCAAGGAATCCTATGATGCCATTATCGGAAACCGTGTGGTTCGCGGCGATGGAAAAGACCGGAAGTTTGTGGAGAATACCGTTTGCTTTTTGTTGCGCATGATCTTTGGCGTAAAGGTGAAGGATGCAAATGCACCGTTTCGTCTTATGAAAGCGGAGCTTGTGAATCGCTATATTCAAAAGCTGCCGGAGGACTTCAATATTCCGAACATTATGTTTACGACATATTTCGTTTATCATCACGAAAAGGTGAAATTTATTCCCATTACATTCAAACCGCGTCAGGGCGGAAAGAATTCGATTAACATTCGGAAAATTGTGAAAATCGGCTGGAAGGCAGTAGGAGATTTTCGAAAGCTGCGCCGGGAAATCGATGATGTCCCGGCACCGGTTTCAGAGGGGAGTCATGGGAAATGAAATATGATTATCTGGTAGTTGGTTCCGGTCTTTACGGGGCAATATTTGCTCATGAAGCCAAAAAACACGGACATACAGTTCTGGTGGTAGAAAAACGGGATCACATTGGCGGTAATATTTACACAGAGCAGGTAGAGGGCATCCATGTGCATAAGTACGGTGCCCATATTTTTCACACCAATCAGAAAAAAGTCTGGGATTATATCTGCCAATTTGCGGAGTTTAACCGTTTTACCAACAGTCCGGTTGCCAACTATAAGGGAGAGCTTTACTCACTTCCATTTAATATGTATACCTTTAACCGGATGTGGGGTGTTGTAACACCGGAAGAAGCGCAGGCAAAAATTGATCAGCAGCGCAAAGAGATAACCGGAGAGCCGAAGAATCTGGAAGAGCAGGCAATTTCTCTTGTGGGACGGGATATTTATGAAAAGCTGATCAAGGGATATACCGAAAAGCAATGGGGGCGTGACTGCCGCGAATTGCCGGCGTTCATTATCAAGCGTCTGCCGGTTCGGCTGACCTTTGACAACAACTATTTTAATGCGCTGTATCAGGGCATTCCGATCGGTGGTTATACAAAGCTGATTTCCAACTTGCTGGACGGCATTGAGGTGCAGCTGAACACAGATTACCTGGAGCAAAAGGTGAGCTTACAGGCAAAGGCAAAGAAAGTCGTGTACACCGGTGCCATTGATGCTTACTTTGCGTACCAGCTGGGACACCTGGAATATCGTTCGGTTCGGTTTGAGCATGAGGTTTTAGATCAGCCGAATTTTCAGGGAAATGCGGCTGTGAACTATACTGACCGCGAAACACCGTGGACACGGATTATTGAACACAAATGGTTCGAATTTGGAAAGGATGCAGATGGAAATGATCTGCCGAAAACCATCATCAGCCGGGAGTATTCTTCGGAATGGAAACCAGGTGATGAGCCGTATTATCCGGTAAATGATGAAAAAAATGGAAGCCTGTATGCAGCATACAAGACGCTTGCGGAAAAGGAAACCAATGTGATTTTCGGTGGCCGTCTGGGTGAATATAAATATTACGATATGGATCAGGTAATTGCAGCGGTTTTGAACCGCTGTGAGGTGGAATTTGCATAGATTTTTTAGAAAGAGGCCTGTCTCCGGATTTCTTCTGTATTTGACAGAGAAATCAGGGAGCAGGCCTCTTTTTTTATCGGGGAAAATCGGTAAAATGTAAAAAATCCAAATTGATACACTGTAACAGTTTACAGGTCATGAAAACAACAGCAAAACAAAGCAATTGCTTGCACTTTTTTAATGCTTTTTTCGAAAAAAAGTGAAACCTTTTCTGAGAATACCGTGTCTATATAAGTGAACGGCCGTAAGAGCAGGTTTCCAATTTTCAGAACGCAGTCAGCATATGATTCAGTTTGGAAGCACGCTCTGAAACAAAATCCGTTTTCCTGTAAAGATTTCTGCCGCTTTTGTGCAAATCTGGAGGGAGAACGCAAAGGAAGGTGATGGAAATGCAAAAAGCGGAAACATGGAGTCGAAGCATAACCGATTTTGCACTGTTGACAGAAACTGTGCAAAGGCCTCCAAAAGAGGCAAAACTTTTAGAACAGCTGAAGCAGAAGAAGCGCAGTGCATTGGAACGTGTGATGGATCGATACACCTCTTATGTGGCTACAATTCTCCGAAATGTAACACGCGGACAAGCGGCAGCGGAAGATATTGAAGAACTGACCGCAGATGTATTTCTTTCCCTGTGGCATCATGCACCGGAAATGCATACTGAAAATCTTACCGCATACCTGGCAAGCATTGCACGCAGCAAAGGGTGCAACTGGATGCGCAAAAAGCATCTGAAAACACAGCCAATGGATGATGTGATTCTGGTAGATGATATGGATGTTTCTGTTTATGCAGAGCAGGCAGAACTGGCTGAAATTTTGCAGGAACTATTGATGCAGATTTCAGCGGAAGACCGGGAAATGATGATTCGATACTATTATTACCATCAGTCTGTCCGGGAGATTGCAGCAGAACAGCACCTGAAGGAAGCCACTGTAAAAACACGAATGTACCGGAGCAGAAAAAAACTTCGGCAGCTTTTCACAGAAAGGGGATATGGATATGAGCAAATGGAATTTGTATGAGATTTTTTCGCATCTGGATTTCTCAAAGGAACTCATGCCAGGAATTCGAAAAACTGCAAAAGTATCCAAACGCACTGTCCGGAAGCATGTGCTTTCGGCAATAGATGCAGAAGCAGCTGAAATGGCAGAAGCTGTACCATATCGAGCAAAGTGGGGGATTCATAAAATTATCGCAGTTTCTGCTGCGGCTGTCCTTCTGCTGAGCGGCGGTGCTGTCACAGCCGCAGCTGCTGCAAACGGTGGATTTTCACAGCTGCTTTCGCTGGTGTTTAGAGAAGAAACACAGTATCCGGAATCTCTGGAGAATATGTATTGTGTGCCGGATGCACAAATAGAGGACACATGTGAAAATATTGACTGCAAGGTATTAGGCGTATTTGGAGATGCGGAAAGAACCAATGTGATATTGGAATTTACCGGGGCAAATGGGTATCATTTGCCGGAACATACAGCAATGACAGGCGGATTTCGTTGCTTTTCCGGAATGGGAGATCAGGCAGGCGGAATCGTCATTTCGAAAGAGCAGGTGTATGATTCCTCTGACAGCGGCCATTTATATATCATAGAATCCTTTGAATTTTCAGATTCCATTCCGTTGGACGGCAGCGTAACATACGAGTTTGATTCGGGATATTTCCTCCAGTGGAATGAAGGCAGCGGCGAATATTATTATGCGGAAGGAAAAGGCGATTATTACACCATGCGAGGAATCCGAAACTGGCTGGGATTCACTGGCGCAGAAGTCAATCAAAAAAAGCCTCTGTCAGAAGCGGATTTACAGCGTGTTGCAGAAAACTTTGTAAAAGTTGACACCATCGTGGAAGGGGATTCCGGCTATTTGCCAAAGGATGAAATTCTGACAGACGGCAGTATTTCGATCTCTTTTTCGCTGGAATATCCGATTACAAAGCCGGTTACAGATCAGTTTACCTACACCAATCCGGAAGATGGAACGGAAATTCCGATGAACCTGTCGCTGTCGCCGTTTGGGGCCACTATTGACTTTGATTTGGAAAAAAATGTAATGTTTCAGGGCATTTATCTGATAAATGCCGGACATACCCATCTGAATACGGCAGGTTATGTCAAACTGAAAGATGAAACAGTTTTGGAAAAAACAGAGATGTCAAATCTGGGAGACATTGGGAAGAGCTTTGGCGGATCTGCGGATTCCCATGTTGTTTTAAGCATTTCCTTTTTACAGCCGATTGATCCCAATCAGGTAGAGGCCATATACCTTGCCAACGGCAGTTTGATTTGGGAAAAGCAGTCATGATATCCAGGATACCTTCCCATCTAATTTTATAACAACTTCAAACTTTCTCAGAAAAAGGCACCAGATGCGAAATCTCCGTATTTGGTGCCTTTTCCTGTAAGAACCTGTCTTCACAAGCGTATACAAGTGTCTTTTCGGCAAATTTTGCTGCA
>UQYK01000049.1 GCA_900545285.1 uncultured Ruminococcus sp. | reverse complement strand
AATTCAGCCGCCTTATAGGGCTTCCCCCGGCTCCAGATAAACCTGTACGCCGTAGGTGTCCCGTACCCGTTCAATGCAGCGTACCAGCCGTTCCACGTCATAGTCCGGACGGGTGATATGGTGTCCGCCGCCGAAGTTTACCCACTTGCATCGTTTCAGCCACTTGTCAAACTGCGGCAGCATGTGGTCGAGGGTACGCTCCAGAACGTCAGAGTTCTGCTCGCACATGGTGTGAAAGTGAATCCCGTCCAGGCCTGCAAAGTCGTCGTCTTCCATTTGTTCCAGCGGTACACCCATGCGGGAACCGGAAATGCAGGGGTTGTATAGATCAGTTTCTACTTCTGCATAGCCGGGATTGATGCGAATGCCGCAGGAAATGTTCCGGGTTGCGTCCTGCACCTGCTGCCGGTATTTTTTCCATTGTCCAAACGAGTTGAATACAATATGGTCGCAGAGTTCCAGCAGCTGTGTGAAATCTTCCTGCGTGTAGGCAGGGGAGAACACATGCACTTCTTTCCCGAAGTGCTCTCGTCCCAGTTTTGCCTCGAATAATCCGCTGGCAGTCGTTCCGGCGAGATCGTCCCGAATCAGCGGGTAGGCGGAGAACATCGAGAACGCCTTTTGTGCCAGCAGGATTTTGCAGCCGGTTCGCTGCTGGATTTGTTTCAGCAACGCGGTGTTCTTTTGCAGCAGCCGTGCATCAGTGAGATAGCAAGGCGTATGCAGATCATCAATGGGAATGTCAAATAAAGATTCAAAGTCCATTTTCAAAATTCCTTTCTTGCAAAAGAAGCGTTCTGCTTGATGCGGAACGCTTCTTCTAATTTGAGGGATTCATAGATTGCGTGCAAAGCCGTCAGGCGGGCTTTGTGCGGTGTTGCCTTAAATCAGGTTTTATTCAGTGTTTCCTTTATTTTGGATCGGGAAAATACCGCAGAGGCAGCATTTCTTCCCGTGTACAGGAATCGCTAAGAAGTTCTACCAATTTCGTTTCGGAAAACTCCGAATGATTCTGAAAGATTCTGGAATACACTTCCTGCACATCATCCTCTATATTATCAGATTGAAAGCAATCCAGATAATCCACGATAGAGCAATGTACTGTGTCGCCATACATATTTTTGCGTTGGGGTTCGATCATCCGGCTGACGTAGTTCTCTGCCTTTTGATAAGCTTCATCAAAAGAGCCGGCATCTACTTGCAAGATAGATTCCTCGTAGAAAATCTGTTCCTTTACAGTGTATTTCAGAAGTAGTTTTACATGGTACATTGTTGTATTTCCTTAATCTACCAGTACCGGATCGAAATTCTCAGTCCACGGCAGCCCCCACTTGTTCAGTGCGTCCATGAACGGATCCGGATCGAATTCTTCTACATTATAAACGCCCGGTTTTTTCCACTTGCCGGTCATTACCAGCATTGCACCGATCATTGCCGGAACACCTGTGGTGTAGGAAACTGCCTGAGAGCCAACTTCCTTGTAGCATTCCTGATGATCGCAGACATTGTAAACGTAGTAGTTCACCGGCTTACCATCCTTGACACCCTGACAAATGCAGCCGATGTTGGTCTTGCCCACGGTGCGGGGACCGAGAGAAGCCGGATCCGGCAGAACTGCCTTGAGGAACTGCAGGGGAACGATTTCCTTGCCCTCGAACATGATTGGTTCGATAGAAGTCATACCCACATTTTCCAGACACTTCAGATGCGTCAGATAACTCTGACCAAATGTCATAAAAAAGCGGATTCTCTTGATCCCTTTGATATTCAGTGCCAGAGATTCCAGTTCTTCGTGGTGCAGCAGGTACATATCCTTTTCGCCAACCTGATCGAAGTTGTATTCTCGCTTGATTTCCATAGGTTCGGTTTCCACCCATTCGCCGTTTTCGATGTAGCTGCCCTTTGCAGAAACTTCCCGAATATTGATTTCCGGATTGAAGTTGGTAGCGAAAGGATAGCCGTGGTCACCGCCGTTGCAGTCCAGAATGTCGATATAATTGATTTCGTCAAAGTAGTGCTTCTGGGCATAAGCACAAAATACGCCAGTTACGCCGGGGTCAAAGCCGCTGCCCAGCAGAGCTGTGATGCCAGCTTTTTCGAAGCGTTCCCGATAAGCCCACTGCCACTTGTACTCAAACTTTGCCGTATCTTCCGGTTCATAGTTTGCGGTGTCCACATAGTCCGTCTTGGTTGCAAGGCAAGCGTCCATAATGGTCAGATCCTGATAGGGAAGTGCCACATTGATGACAATGTCCGGCTTCTCCTGCTCGATCAGAGCGATCAGCTGGTCTACATCATTGGCATCCACCTGTGCAGTGGTGATCTTGGTAGCCGTCTTGTCCTGCAATTCTTCCTTGAACTTGTCACACTTGGACTTGGTACGGCTGGCAATGCAGATCTCTGTAAACACTTCACTGTTCTGGCAGCACTTGTGAATGACAACGCCTGCCACGCCGCCGGCTCCGATAATTAACGCTTTTCCCATGTTCATATACCTCCAAAAATTCAAAAATAACAATATTGATTAGCAGCAATCCCAGGTATAAAGCACATCACTGAAATCGCAGTTTTTTAACTTTTCCCAATTGATGAAGAAGTTGCCGATGCCGCAATCACCCCATAAAATTTTCCAGTCGGTTCCCATGTCACTGTCCAACTGAAACAGCAATACATCATGCGTGTCTTCACTGCTTCTGGGGTCCCATTGTGCAAAGCCGGGGTAACCGCCGATCTTATGACCGCTGCCCCCGTCGAAAAAGTCATCCATATTTTCTAGCAGGTTTTCAGCCTCCTCTGGATAATCCTGTTGTACCAGTTTTCGAATACAGCTTTCAAACCGATAATCACTGTAAGAAATTGTGTCCACATCTTCCGAGAATGCCAGCCCATAACAGCCTCTCACCGGGAAATAATCCTCCTCCTCATCAGAAGACGAATCCTGTACTTTTTCGCAGACTTCCTTCTCGGTGACTGTCCTGTCCGGTTCCTTGAAATAGAGCACCCGAAACGTGTCCTGCAAGGTGTTGTCATCGAAATTCAGTCCGCTGACATCGTCGTTCAGAATCCAGAATTGCAGCAGCCCCTGATGCGGAAAGTCTTCCAGCGTGATCTCTGCACAGTCGATTTGTGCCAGCAGCCGCAGTTGCACACCCTTGCTGTCCTCCGGAATTTTTGCATCGCGGGGAACATATCCAATACCGCCAACCTTACTGTCAAACAGACTTGGTTTGGTATCTGTCAGCTGCAATCTCATATAGGGGATTGCCGTCTTTTGCAGAATCTCCTCACGGATTTCTTTCACCATATTCGCACCAGAATCCGTTTTTTCACATGTGGTGGCTTTCTCCGGTACACTGTCTTTTTGTTTAAATATATCCAACAGTCCCATCTTTGCTCCTTATCTTCTGTCACGCTCAGATTCCCGCAGGGCATCGCGAACGTTGTTCGGAATGGCAAAGCAGCCCTGATGCAGAATCGTATTGTAATATCTGGTTTTGATACCTAGACGATTCCACCAGTCCGCCTGCAAATCCAATCGCGGATCATACTTTTTCGAAGCAAATCCAAAGAGCCAATGCCCGGAAGGGTAGGTGGGAATATGTGCCTGATACACCAGCGCAATGGGGAAGAAGCTTTTAATGCGGCTGTGTGCCCGTTTCATAGCATTGGAATAGGATGTGTAAAATGTGCTCTCGTGCTGGTTGACCAGGATGCCGTCCTCTGTCAGTGCCTTATAACAATTGCCGTAGAACTCCTTGGTAAACAGCCCTTCGCCCACGCCGAACGGGTCAGTAGAATCCACAATAATCAGGTCGTATTCGTTTTCCACACGGCGCACAAACCGCAGGCCGTCCTGATAGTAAATATGTACCCGCGGGTCATCCAGACTGCATGCCGTAAACGGCAGATACTCTTTCGCCAGATGCACCACCAGTTCGTCGATCTCCACCATGTCGATCTGTTCAATAGAGGAGTAGCGGCAGAGTTCCCGTACCGTGCCGCCGTCGCCGGCACCGATCACCAGAACCTTTTTGATGTTTGGATTAGTCGCCATGGGAATGTGGGTAATCATTTCGTGGTAAATGTACTCGTCTTTTTCGGTTACCATCAGCAGACCGTCCAGCGTCATAATGCGTCCGAACTCCACGGAATCAAACACGTCGATTCGTTGGAATTCGCTCTGCACACTGGCAAGCTGCCTGTCAATGCGAATGGAGAGCCGGACGTTATCCGTGTGATTTTCGGTATACCAGATGTCCATATCAAAACTCCTTTCACTTTGTTCGTTTTAGGATTCCTTGACCAGTTTTCCTGTCATATGCTCCGGTGTCAGTGCAAGGCACAGCACATTCGGACGGGAATGCTGCAATTCATGTTCCAGATACGCCTTATCATCAGTAAATTTCTGGCAGAGGTGCGTGCAGATCTCCAATTCCTTTTCCGCATCTTTCACCGGCTGAATCCTGCCGAACACTACAACACTTTTGATATGCAGCGGCCACTGACCGTCCTCCCGATAGCCCTCGTCATGGACACAATAGGAAACCTTGTCGCATTGGGAAATGGCGTCGATCTTGTGACCTGTTTTCGCTCCGTGGAAATACAGCTTGCCGTCTGCCACGCAGTACCAGTGGTTCATAGGAATGCCATAAGGATATCCGTCGTCGCCCAGTACAGATAAGATGCCTCTCGGCTCGTTTTTCAGAATTGCAATGCATTCCTCGTCAGAAAGCTGCTGCTTCCATCTTCGCATTGGTCGAAACATTTTTATGCCTCCTTTTTCATAGAAACGTTTTATTCAACAAGCTGAGATTTCGCAATTTCTAAATTCACCTCAGCAGCAATCACAATAATATAAAACATCACGAAAATCACGGACAGAACGTTGCTTTTCCAATTCGTCAAGTGCTTTTTTCGCAGCATACTTCGTGTATTGCAGCGCCTGTTCTTTTGTCATGTTGATTCTCCTTTGCAAACTGGAATTTATCGGGTTATTTGCACGTAGAAAGTATTAATCTAACCAAGCCCAATCAACAACATCAGTATGTGTTAGTTTATACTTTTCGTATTGTTCAACTAGCTCTGATATTTCCTGTTGCGTTAAGGCTATTCCGGTGTTATAATCTTTAATTCCTTCTTTATAAACGATAAAGCCATCTATTTCTCCTGATTTTGCACGAAATTCCGAACTAGCTACAAAGATTTGTCCATTGGTCATTTTGAAGTATGTATCATAAGAACTCCCAAGTATTTCTTTAATTTCTTCCATAAAAACTCCTTGTCTATTTATATTAATTGGTCCAACTCCGATTTGTCAAGCAAACAGTAACCCCTACTTCTTCACCACATTCAATCTTGCAATCTCCATATCCTGTGGCCCGGTCAGAGAACAGCCCTTTTCCTTGGCGTACTGGATATAATTCACAATATCCGAAGTGATTCGTTCGCCGGGGGCGAGAATCGGGATTCCCGGCGGATAACACATGACAAACTCACTGCAAATTTCACCTACGCTCTGTTCCAGCGGTACAGCCTTTTTGTCCGCATAAAACGCCTGCTGCGGGGGGAGTGCCACGTCCGGAGCCAGATACTCGCTTTGCAGCATACCGGTCGGGTCACCGCCGTACAGCCGCTTGATCTCCGACAACGCCGAGATCAGCCGTTCGATCTCCAACGCCCGATCTCCGGCAGTGACAATGGCAAGGATATTGCCGATGTCGCCGAACTCGATCTGAATGCCGTATTCGTCCCGGAGCAAGTCGTACACCTCAATGCCTGCCAGACCGGTGTTTCGGGTGTGAATGGACAATTTTGTCCGGTCAAACGCATAGAACGAATCGCCGTTGCAAAGTTCGTCCCCGTAGACATAATACCCGCCGATGCGGTTGATTTCCTCCCGTGCATAGTCCACATATTGCACCGCTTTCCGGTACATTTCCCGCCCGTTCATCGCCAGATTCCGCCGAGCAATATCCAGCGATACCATGAGAAGATAAGACGCACTCGTGGTCTGTGTCAGGTTGATGACCTGCCGTACATAGTCCGCATTGATGCCCTCTGCACAGAGCAGCATGGCACTCTGTGTCAGACTGCCGCCGGTCTTGTGAATGCTGACCGATGCCATATCTGCACCGGCAGCCATAGCGGAACAGGGGAGATTCTCCCCGAAATAAAAATGTGTGCCATGTGCTTCGTCTGCCAGCAGCAGCATGCCGTGTTCATGGGCAAGCTTGGCGATACGGCGAATATCCGGACAGACACCGTAGTAAGTCGGATTGTTTACCAATACAGCTTTTGCGTCCGGATTGGCAAGAATGGCACGTTCCACCGCTTCTACTGACATGCCCAGCGGAATTCCCAGATCCTTGTTTTCGTCCGGATCCACATAAACCGGAATTGCGCCATTGACAACCAGGGCGTTAATGGCACTACGGTGCACATTGCGGGGCATGATCAGCTTATCGCCGGACTTGCACACCGACATGATCATTGCCTGGGAAGCACCGGTAGCGCCGTTGATGATGAAAAAGGCATTGGCTGCGCCGAACGCTTCTGCCGCCAGCCGCTGTGCATCGCGGAGCACGGAAACCGGATGACAGAGATTGTCCAGATTTTTCATGGAATTCACGTCAATCTGTACGCAGCGGTCTCCCAGAAAATCTGCCAGTTCCCGGTTTCCTCTGCCGCCCTTGTGTCCGGGAACATCAAAGCGTACCACGCGGTTCATCAAATGGTCTTTCAGTGCGTCCATCAGGGGCGCATCTTTTTGTGTCAGGAGCATTTTCGTGCGCCTCCTCAATAAATATTTCTGCCGCTGAAAATTTCAATCATTTCCCGGCGCAGACGGTTGGTAATATCCAGTCTTACTCTGGGATCCAGCTCGTATGCATCTGTTTTAAACAGATAGTTTTGCAGTTCCAGTTCCTTGATCAGCATACGGGTGTGAAAAATATTGGACTGATACACATTTACATCCATGGAGTCATACCGGGAGAGAATCTCGTCACTGATAAAATCCTGAATGGAGGTAATATCATGATCCATGAAGCATTTTTTTCCGGAAACATCTCGGGTAAAGCCACGGACACGGTAATCAATGGTGATAATATCCGAATCAAAGCTGCGGATCAGGTAGTCCAGCGTGTTCAGCGGAGAGATTTCGCCGCAGGTGGACACATCCAAATCCACACGAAACGTAGTGACTTCATTATCCGGGTGACTTTCCGGAAAGGTGTGCACTGTGACATGGCTCTTGTCCAGATGGGCGTGAATATCCCGGCGGCGGAGGAAATCTGTACCACGATTGCAGGATTTGTCCATACTTTCCGGCGGTACGTGCCCTTCTGCAATCAGCACATTGACAGATGCACCCTGTGGATCATAATCCTGCTTGGAGATATTCAGTACGGTTGCACCGATCATTTCTGTGACATCACATAAAATATTTGTCAGACGCTCAGAGTTATACTGCTCATCAATGTAGCGGATATAATCCTGCCGTTCCCGTTCTGTTTTTGCATAGCACACATCGAAAATATTGAAACTCAGTGTTTTTGTCAGATTATTGAATCCATATAAGGTCAGCTTTTTTTCCAACCCTATCATCACAGCCTTCCTGTCATAAGATCGCAGAGCATTTTTCCTTTCTCTGCCTGTTTTATAATCAAAAAACATTGTACCACACTTCCCGGAAAAATGCAATGCCATTTCCAAAACTTTTTTCGAATGCGACAAGAAAATAACAGAGATTTTACCGCTTTTGAAGAAAACAGACGGGGGACGGCACTTTGTATACTGTGGCGGCAGAAAAATCTGGTTTTGCTCCACAGCAAATGTGGCGAAAACAAAACGCATTTTCTGCCGGCTTTTGAATTTTCAGGACTTACCACTTGCAAAAAAAGAGGAAGTATAGTATAATAGAAGAAATCATCTACGGTTCTGTCGAATTGCAGTGCCACGGCATGCAGACAGAATATCGGATCAGGCGGCGTCATTCTGGCCGCCGGCAGCAGACGCAGAAAGGAAATCATAAGAGCATGAACAATTCCATGGAAGAAACAATGTTACAAAAACTGCCGTTGATTGCACTGCGCGGACTCGTTTTGTTTCCGGGCATGACCATACATTTTGATTTAGTTCGGGAACCCTTTGTCCGCGCGCTTCAGGCGGCAATGGAAGCAGACCGGCGCATTGTCCTGGTTGCACAGCAGGATCCCCTGAAGGAAGAGCCGGAGGGAAAGGACTTCTACACCGTTGGTGTAATTGCCGAGGTACGGCAGGTGCTCCGTGCGCCGGACGGTGTCAGCCGTGTTCTGGTGGAGGGAAAAACCTGTGTAGACGTTTCCGGCTTTTCCTTAGACGTTTATCAAAAGGACACGGAGGCATATCCGACTGCAATTTGCGCGGAACGGATGTGCACAGAAATTCCGGAAAAGCAGGAGGCGGAGAGCAAAGCGCTTTGCCGCAGCTTAAAGCAGATTTTCCAGCAGTATGCAGAGCTGCTGCCGCGTATGCCGAAGGAACTGGTGGCCTCTGTTGTCTGTGAGCAAAAGCCGGAAAAGCTGTTTGAATATATCGCATTTAACGTGGCTCTGGATTATCCTGAAAAGCAGGCGCTCCTGGAAAAGCACTCCTGGATGAGCCGTCTGGAAGCGCTGTATCGCGCAATGGCAGAAGAGATGGAAGTCTTGACTCTGGAGAAGCAAATTCAGGAGGAAACGCAGGCAAATCTGGATCGCTCGCAGCGAGAATATTACCTGCGGGAGCAGATGCGCCTGATTGCAGAGCAGCTGGGGGATGAAGAGGATCCGGCCACAGAACTGGAAGAATATCAGGATCGTATTGCACAGCTGCCCCTGGATCAAGAAAATTTGATGAAGCTGGCAAAAGAGGCCGAGCGCCTGTCCCGGCTTCCGGCAGCATCTCAGGAAGCCTTTGTCATCCGCAGCTATCTGGATACAGTGCTGGCGCTTCCGTGGAACCGATCCAGTCACACAAAGGTGAATCTGAAACGGGCGCAGTCTGTTCTGGAACGGGATCACTACGGCCTGCAAAAAATCAAGCAGCGGATTCTGGAGAGCTTTGCGGTGCGTGCGCTGCTCCCGGAGGAAACCGGGCAGATTCTCTGCTTCGTAGGCCCGCCCGGCGTGGGAAAGACTTCCATCGGAAAATCCATTGCAAAGGCACTGGGACGGAAGTATGAGCGTGTTTCTCTGGGCGGTGTCCGGGATGAATCCGATATCCGCGGCCACCGGAAAACCTATGTGGGGGCAATGCCGGGACGCATTATGGATGCCTTGACACGGGCAGGCACCAACAATCCGCTGATTCTCCTGGACGAAGTGGACAAAATGAGCAACGATTTCCGGGGAGACCCTTCTGCGGCTCTGCTGGAAGTGCTGGACAGTGAGCAGAACCAGGCGTTCCGGGATCACTACATTGAGGTTCCCTTTGATTTGAGCCGGGTGTTTTTTGTGGCAACAGCCAACTCCCTGGATCCGATTCCGGCACCCCTGCTGGATCGTATGGAAATCATTGAACTGGGCAGCTATACCAGAGAGGAAAAATTCCACATTGCCAGGGAGCACCTGGTAAAGAAACAGCTGAAAAAACACGGCCTGAAAGGAACCCAGTGCCGGATTACCGAAGATGCCCTGTATGCCATCATTGATGGCTATACCAGGGAAGCTGGTGTCCGGGAACTGGAACGGGTGATCGGAACCCTTTGCCGGAAGGCCGCAAAGAAAATTGTTTCCCAGGAGTGCAAAAAGGTCAGCTTTACCGCGAAAAATCTGATGGATTATCTGGGTACGCAAAAGTTCCGGCCGGATGCACAGGTTTGTGAGGATACAGTCGGCGTGGTCAACGGCCTGGCCTGGACATCGGTCGGCGGCGTACTGATGCCTATGGAAGTGCTGACACTGCCGGGAAAGGGCGCTGTGGAATGCACCGGTTCTCTGGGCGATGTTATGCGAGAAAGCGCCAAGATTGCAGTCAGCTATGTCCGCAGCATTGCGGCGCAGTACGGCATTCCGGAGGATTTCTACACCAAGCAGGATCTGCACATTCATGCCCCGGAGGGCGCTGTGCCGAAGGACGGGCCATCTGCCGGCGTAACCATGGCGACGGCAATTGTCTCTGCGCTGTCCGGACGGGCAGTACGGGGAGATGTTGCCATGACAGGGGAGATCACTCTGCACGGAAAAGTGCTCCCCATCGGCGGACTCCGGGAAAAATCCATGGCTGCCTATAAAGCCGGCATCCGCACGGTAATTATTCCGGAAGAAAATCTGCCGGATTTGGAAGAAGTGGATGCGGCAGTCCGGGAACATGTCAATTTTGTACCGGCGAAAACTCTGGACGTTGTGCTGGAAACCGCACTGCTTCCGCGAAAGCACACATTTCACACAGCACCTGCAAAAACCGCAGAGCTGTGTCATGTATAAAGGAGGATGGATATGCTGCAATTTCAGAATGCAAAGTTTCTCGCATCCTATGGCACGTTTTCACAGATTCCCCCTTGTGATTCCATGGAAATCGCCTTTGCCGGGCGCTCGAATGTGGGAAAATCCACGCTGATCAACAAGATCTTTCAGCGAAAGTCACTGGCAAGAGTCAGCGCCGTTCCGGGAAAAACTGCCACCATCAATTTTTACCGGCTGGATCCGCTGACCATTGTAGACCTTCCCGGCTACGGCTATGCGAAGGTTGCCAAATCGGAAAAGGCCAGATGGTCTGGTCTGATTTCCGGTTATCTGGGCGCAGACCGGGATTTAAGACTGATTCTGCTGCTGATTGATATGCGCCACGCGCCTTCCAAGGACGACATCCAGATGATTGACTTTCTGGTGGAATCGGAACTGCCGTTTCTGATCGTCCTGACGAAGGCAGACAAACTAAACCGGACAGAACGTACCAAGCGGATGAAGGCTTTTGAGACAGAAATTCCGTATTTTTCACAGATTCATGTCATTCCGTTTTCCGCAGTTACCCGAGAAGGGGTAGAGGCGGTGCAGGGGGTTCTGGAAGAAATCGCATCAGAACCGGACGAAGAACTGGATGCACATGCAGATGAAACAGAAGAAAAGCTCTAAGCGTGTGCCGCAGCATTCCAATCCCCAGGAAACGAAAGCTGCCCACACTTGGATAGAAAAGGAAAGGAAGTAGAAAGTATGTTTGTTTCAGAAAATCTGAATACCAATGCCGAAGGCCATCTGACCATTGGCGGCGTAGATACGGTTGCTTTGGCAAAGAAGTATGGCACGCCGCTGTATGTCATGGACGAAGATATGATTCGCCGTGACTGCCGCACATTCCAGAAGAGTATCGAGGAATACTATGACGGCAAGGGTCTGGTGTGCTATGCCAGCAAGGCGTTTTCCTGCAAGGAAATCTACCGTGTTATGCAGAGCGAGCATATGGGAATCGATGTTGTTTCCGGCGGCGAGCTGTACACTGCTGTGCAGGCAGGCTTTGATGTATCCAAGGCTTGCTTCCACGGCAACAACAAGACTACCGAAGAACTGACGATGGCGCTGGACTATGGCGTTGGCCGCATTGTGGTAGACAATATCTATGAGATGGAGCACCTCAATCAGCTGGCAGGAGAAAAGCATCTGACTGCCCCGATTCTGCTCCGCATCAAGCCGGGTGTAGATGCGCACACCCATAATTTCATCCGCACCGGCCAGATTGACAGCAAGTTCGGATTTGCGCTGGAAACCGGTGAGGCATATGAGGCAGTACAGAAGGCGCTGTCTTATCCGAACCTGGAACTGCGCGGCCTGCACTGCCACATTGGTTCTCAGATTCTGGACACACAGGGCTTTACTGCTGCGGCAGAAGTTATGATGGAATTCATCGAAAAGCTGAAGCATGAGCTGCACTATGAGGCACAGGATCTGAACCTGGGCGGCGGCTTTGGCATTCGCTATACCGAGGAAGACGATCCGCTGCCGTATGATGCATATATGGAAGCCGTTGCAAAGGTAATCAACGGCTTCTGCGCAGCGCATGATGTAAAGCGGCCGTTTATTCTCATTGAACCGGGTCGCTCCATTGCAGCGCCGGCCGGCATCACACTGTACACCGTAGGCGGCATTAAGGTGATCCCGAACATCCGCACCTATGTTTCCATTGACGGCGGTATGTGTGACAATCCGCGGTATATTCTGTACCAGTCTGCCTATGATGCACTCGTTGCAAATAAGGCAGATCAGCCGAAAACAGATTCTGTTACCATTGCCGGAAAGTGCTGCGAAAGCGGCGATCTTATCGGCGAAAATATGCCGATTCAGCATTGCGAAGTAGGGGACACCATTGCAGTCTGCGCAACTGGCGCATACAACTATTCCATGGCTTCCAACTATAACCGTCTGCAAAAGCCGGCTGTTGTGTTTGTCAAGGGCGGAGAGGATCGTCTGGTTGTTAAGCGGGAATCTCTGGATGATCTGGTACGCAACGATCTTTAATTTCCCGGAATCCTTTTATTTTCTATAGAAATGCAAAAATCCTTGAGACTGTTTTTCGTCTCAAGGATTTTTCTTTTGCACTTGTTAAAACGGTGCTGCTTCTGTAACAGAGGTTTCCGGTTCTTCTGTTTGCGCTGGAGGTGTAGCATCTTCGGATTCAGAAGGTGTCCCGGCTGCCGCAGGCTCTGCAACGCGTGCCGTCAGGCCGTTGATTTCCACCGCCGGATCGTCCAGATCAATGAGCAGATACCGTCTGCCGTTGACACACTGAGTGCGCACCTTGTCTGTGGCGTCTTTTCCGATAGAGATTGTCACTCCGTCAAATGAAATGGTGGTTTTGCTTTCAATGAGGTTATTTACGGTAATCGGTTTGTCCTGTGTGGCTTCCCGATAGGCCATCTGCATTTCCTCGGCGCGCTCCTGGCTTACGCCGGAATCCAGCAGAATGTCCCGGACGTGAATATCATCCACCACCGGGAGTTCCGGATCATTGGCATATTCTGCCGCAATATCGCGCAGCTTTTCATTCACGCCGGTAATTACCGTATAACTCAGTTCATCGGAAACAATCTCCTGCATCATAGACTGAAACGTCTCTTTCTGCTCCTGGGCAGTGCGGTGAAATGTACAGCCCAGTACATTTTCCACAATGCTGACATTGACTTCCTTGGGCTTATGGGCAGAATACAGCACATGATTGACATCCGGACCCCGTCCGGTGAAGGTAGGGTAGAGGAAGCCGTCTGTGGGAATCTCTGCGACAATGCGGTCATAGACGCGCTTCTTTTCAATTGCATTGTCGTCCTCATTGTAGATCAGGCCGTCTACCCGAACTTCTACCGGACAAATGGCAGCAACCAGAAAATGATATTCCTGGCTCTGATAGGGATCCAGTTCGTCGCTCTTGGATTTCTGAAATACGGTATAAGTACAGTGCCCGATCAGGATGGCATAAGTAGAAACATAGTCCATATTCCGCACGATCTGTTCCATCAGCATGGAAACGGCATTTTCAGAGTCCAGCTTGCATTGCAGCGCCTCATACAGAATGGACTGGCTGCCGCCTTCTTCATAGGCTTCGTTGGGGAACTCGTATTCCAGCAGGCCTTTCCCCAGCGTTCCGGAAAGCACGCGCTTTAGGGTTGTCATAAGACATTCGCTTTCTTCCGAGGGAATGTTGTGATATGCGCGGATGCTCTGACAGCGGATATTTTTTTCACTGTCTACAAAAGCAGTCGCCACACGGTTCAGGACGAAGAGGTCACTGGTTTCGGAAAAGTTTTTTCGAATTTCAGAAAGTTCTTTTTTGTTCATGCAGATTCCTTTCTCAAAACCGGTTCCGACATACAGGGCTGGAATCAGTTTTCAAAATTTCTCATGGATTTGCAGGGGGAAATGCGGCAAGCATTCGTGCTGTCTGCGCCACAGGCAAGCCCATGACGCTGTAAAAATCTCCGGCAATCTCTTTGACAAGAAGGGCACCGTACCCCTGAATCCCGTAACCGCCGGCCTTATCCAGCGGCTCGCCGGTGGCAACATAGGCGGCAATCTCCTCCTCGGAAAGGGGATAGAACGTCACCGCAGTTTCCGACTGGAAAGAACGGAGCACGCCGCCTCTTGCGAGTGCCACACCAGTGATAACACGGTGCGTTTTTCCGGACAACAGACGCAGCATTTCTGCGGCGCGTTCCGGTGTGCCCGGTTTTCCCAGAATCTGATCTCCGAGAAGTACCGTAGTATCCGAGCCGAGCACCAGGTCTTTGGGATGCTGCGCAGAAACCGCAGCTGCCTTTTTTCGTGCCAGGTATTGTGCCGCTTCCTCCGCAGACAACGCCGGCGGCAGGGATTCCTCTACAGCTGCCGGAAGTACAGTAAAGTCCTTCGTGATCAGCCGGAGCAATTCCTGCCGCCGCGGCGAAGCGGATGCTAACAGCAATCCCATTAAAGGACATCCTTGGGATCGTAGTGGGGTTCCTTGTAGATGTGCTGACTTTCTGTGACTTCCTTCCGGAACTCATCCTGCCATTCCACCGGCGTAAAATCCTCTACGGCAACAGAAATATGATCTGCATTGCATCCAATGGCATCTACCAGGGCAGCGGCAACCTTGTCCGCAGCCAGCTTTTTCTGTTCGTCTGTTCTGCCTTTCAGCATTTTAATGGTAATATGGGGCATAAAAAATTCCTCCTGTTTGCAGGTTCTAAATTCCGTCAGAAAAATCCGGCGGCCGCAGAGCTTGTCCGCACAATTTCCATGAGGCAAACTCTTACAGAACCTGTCTTCACAAGAAATATATGTGGATTTTCGAGCATAATTTTGTCGCAGACAAGGCAAAAATGCGCAGGCGGGCTGTCGGTCGCAATCCATCCTAGTGCG
>UQYK01000048.1 GCA_900545285.1 uncultured Ruminococcus sp. | reverse complement strand
ATGGCTGACCAGTTTGGTAAAAAAGTGAGAACATCCGATGAGGTGCAGAATTTTTTCTGTACCTTGTCGGTGTTTTGTAATTCTTGAAAGAATTCATTTTGTGAAACTTCTGTGAATCTTTTTCAAACTGGTCACGACCTGACCAGTTTGGGTTGTAGAATAAAAATACATCGGAAAGGGGGTGAAAGGCATGGGTCTCGTAGAACGGCGAGAAGAGATTTTGAAATTACTGATTTCCCGTCGGAAAAGCACAGTTCCAATTTTAATGCATGAATTTCATGTTTCAGAAAAAACGATTCGCCGGGACATACGAGCACTCATGCTGAAATATCCCCTTGAAACTTTTAGCGGAAACGGTGGCGGAGTACAGATACCGGAATGGTATGCTCCAAATAAAAATCTGCTGTCAAAAGAAGAAGTTACAGTTCTGGAAGAACTGCTGCAAAAGGCGGATGTATACCAAAGCCGAATACTAAAGCAAATTCTTGCCAGATTTGGTTCAGATACATATCGTCCATACAAAGCATAGGAGAAAAAGTGAAAGAAGTTCTAAAAATCCCCCTTAAAGCAACGCTCTATCGCCATCAACAATCCGCCTGCCGCTTTGCCTGCGAACGCTTCGGCATCCTGCCCTCAGAGACACACAGTAATGGCGTGGCACTGCTCATGGAAATGGGCTGCGGAAAGACCATCACCAGCATTGCCATTGTTGGAATTCTGTATCAGTATCGATATATCAGAAGAATCCTGATCACAGCACCACTGTCTATTCTCTCTGTCTGGGAACAGGAATTTGCACGTTTTGCCGCTTTTCCATATCAGCTGACTGTTCTGAAAGGCAGCAGTTCCCAGAAGAAAGAACAGCTTTCCAAGCTGCATGGGAATGATTTGCAAATCGCTGTTGTCAATTATGAATCTGCATGGCGATTGGAGAAAGACCTTCTTGCCTTTCATGCCGACCTTATCATAGCAGATGAGGCACATAAGATCAAAGAAAATCGTACATCGCAGTCCAAAGCCATGCACCATCTGGGGGATCAGGCGAGATATAAACTGCTTCTGACCGGTACACTCATTACCAACAAAGAACTGGATGTCTTTTCCCAGTACCGCTTTCTGAACAAAGAGATTTTCGGGACAAGCTTCTATGCTTTTCGCAGTCGTTATTTCGATATGTGCGGCTATGGGAACCATGTTCCGGTTTTCAAAAAGTCTTTGCTGGAGGAGTTCCTGCAAAAACTGCATTCCGTTGCCTATCGTGTAACTAAGGCAGAATGTTTGGATTTGCCTCAAATTACCGAGGAGATACGCACGGTAGAACTGGAACCGAAAGCAATGAAACTATACAAGCAGCTGGAAAAAGAAAGCTTTGCGGAGCTTGCAGGTTCGGAAATTTCGGCAGTGAATGTACTGACAAAAATGCTGCGTTTGTCGCAGATGACAGGCGGCTATCTCACAGACGATGCCGGAAGTATCACTTCTGTCAGCACAGCAAAACTGGATGCCCTGTCCGATATTCTGGACACCATGCTTGCAGAAGAAAAAAAGCTGGTCATTCTGGCAAGGTTTGCACCGGAACTGGACGGCATTCAGGAACTGCTGAAACGAAAACAGATTGGCTATGCGTCTGTGCGTGGCGGTGTTTCTGACCGTGCAGAGGAAATCCGGAGATTTCAGGAAGATGCAGCCTGTAAGGTCTTTGTAGGACAGATCGCAGCGGCAGGTCTGGGCATCACACTTACCGCAGCATCCACCATGGTGTTCTACAGTCTGGACTATTCCATGTCTAACTTTGAACAGGCAAAAGCGAGAATCCATCGAGTTTCTCAGACAGAAAACTGTCTGTATATTTATCTGACTGCAAAGCATACAGTCGATACAAAAATCCTTCGTGCTTTGCGGGATAAGGTGGATTTAGCGAGAACGCTGGTAGACGATTATCGAAACGGAATCAACCCATTTCAGGAAGGAGTTTGAAATGCAAACACAGAACATGTATGAACTGGCGGAGCGGCTAAAACAACTCCGTGAGAAAAAGAAAGCAGCAGAGCAGCAGTTAAAGGACGTCCATGCAGAAATCGAAAAGACAGAGTATCAGCTTTCTATGCAAATGGCAGAAACAGAAACACAGAATTTCACCCGTGCCGGAACGATGTTTTCTCTGACCACCAAGATCCGTGCCTCTGCTGTGGCAGGACGCAGAGAAGAACTGTATGCAGCCTTGAAAGAAAACGGCTGCGGAGATTTGGTCTATGAGACTGTCAACGCCAACAGTCTGTCTGCTTTTGTCAAAGAGCAGATCGCAGAAAATCAGGATACTGTACCAGAGTGGCTGAGCGGTCTTGTCCATATCTATGAACAGACCTCTGTATCTGTTCGCCAATTTGCAAAATGAAAGGATGAAATCAATGAAAAATGAAATGATGGAAACCAACCAAACAGGCTTCCTTGCTCTGCAAGACTTTGATCTTGCTGATGTGATGTGTGCAGAAATGGACGGCTTGTCCGCAGCATTTGAACGAGTCAAGATCCCATCCGGCGGCGGTGTAATGTTTGAAATTCCCGGTGAGAATCCGGAGGAACCGGACACGGTAAAAACATTTTCAGCTGTGATCCTCTATCAGCATTCTTTGAATGCCTACTACCAAAGCGAATATCAGGGCGGCTCCAATCCGCCTGACTGCGGCAGCTTTGACGGACATCATGGGGAAGGAACGCCCGGCGGAGATTGTGGTACCTGTCCGCTGAATCAGTACGGTTCCGGGAAAAACGGTGCAAAAGCCTGCAAGAACCGCCGTCGTCTGTATCTGCTTCGGGAGGGCGATATTTTTCCGGTAATTCTGTCTCTGCCTACCGGTTCTCTGAAGTCCTTTACCCGTTATCTGATGCGTGTGATTCCCAAATACAAGAATTCCAATGCTGTTGTGACAAAGTTCACACTGAAAAAGGCCGTCAGCAGCACAGGCATGAGCTATTCGCAGGCACAGTTTGCCGTAGAACGGGCATTGTCTCCGGAAGAATATCCGCTGATCACAGCTGTGACAGAACAGGTCAAGGCACTTAGTAAAAATGTGGGCTATGATACAGAAGATGCACTGCTTGTAGATCCCGAAACCGGCGAAGTCATGGAGCCGCTGAATTGAGGAGAATGCTATGGAGAATTACAGATGTGTCACTTCAGTGCAGGAAATTCAGCAGTATATCGGAGATGCAGCAGTTGTGGCTTTTGACTATGAGACTGCACCGAACGAGCCTTACCGCATGGAAGAAAAGGCGGCTCTGGATCCGCAGAAAAACCATATGACCGGATGCAGTTTTTCTGTCAAAGAGCATACCGGAATATATGTCCCAGTGGCTCACAAAGTAGGAGAAAATGTCGAACTGACATCTTTTTTGCAATTTCTGCGAGCTTTTCTCATGGACAAGCGTATCGTTAAAGTTGCTCACAATATTGCCTTTGAATCTGCAATATCCTATCATCAGAATATCGTGATCCAGCCGCCGGTGTATGATACCATTTGTGCAGCACAAATGACCTTGAAAAGCAACTACGCATTTCGCAAACTTGCTGACAGCGGTCTGAAAAAACTGGCGGAAGAATTGTGTCATGAACGGCTGCCCACTTTTTCGGATGTTACAAACGGCAGACACTTTGACGAACTGGATGCACAGGATGCAGAAACAATACGCTATGGCTGTGCGGACTCTGATTTTGCCTTGCGGTTGTATCATATTTTCAATAACTGGTTTGATCGGTTTTTGCCGAAACATCGGTACCTTGTGGAAGAAATCGAATCACCTGCAGCGGTGTACTTAGGGCTGATGAAATACAACGGCGTGCCTGTGAATGCAGATTTGATGAAAGTGCGTCAGCAGGAGGCAGGGGAGCAAATGGAATATATCCGCAATGAAATTGCAATGTGCATTGGCGATGTTCCGATTGGTGCAAACTGCAGCACTAAAACTTTCAAGGAGTATCTGTATCAGACTTTACAGCTGCCTGTTATGAAAGTCACAGCATCCAACAGAGAAGCAGCAGACGATGCCACAATGATCCTGCTGAAGGAATGGTGTGATGCCAATCGTCCGGAACTCTCTCCACTGTTTACGTTGGTACAGGAATACCGGAAATGGAGCAAGATCAAGTCTACCTACATTGACGGCTATCTGAAATTCCGAAACGCTGTAACCGGAAAGATCCATCCGGATTTCTTTGCATTGTCCACCGAAACAGGCCGCATGAATTGCCGCAATCCCAATTTACAGAACTGTCCCAGAAAAAGCAACGATCCCATCGGTGTCCGCAATTTTATTCAGGCTCCGGAAAATCATCTGATCTTGTCTCTCGATTTTTCGCAAATCGAACTGCGTGTGGGAGCATTCTACTGCCGGGACAAGACGATGATGGAAACCTATCAGAACGGCGGGGATATTCATGCGGCAACCACTGCCGTCATTTTTGGCTGTACCTATGCAGAAGCACAAAACAAGCATCGACCGGAATACAAGGAACAGCGTACCATCGCCAAGAACGTGAACTTTGGCACATTTTACGGGCTATTTCCAAAGGGACTGCAGAGCACATTGAAGTTCAAGGCAGGCGTAGAGAAATCTATACCGGAATGTGAAGAGATCATTCGCAATCTGAAGGCTGGCTATCCGGCTTTGACGGTCTGGCAGAATGAAACAAAGATGACCGCAAAGCAGAAACTGTATACAGAAACCTGGCTGGGACGCAGAAGGTATCTTCCCAATATTCGCAGCGACAACTGGGGACTGCAGTCCTTTGCGGAACGATGTGCCTTGAATACCCCGATTCAGGGAACGGCTGCGGATATTCTGAAGCTGGCAATTGTCCGTATTTTAGAAGGACTGCCGTCACGCCCATGGCTGAGACCGATCCTGCAGATTCACGATGAACTGACGTTTCTCATTCCGAAAGACAGATTGCAGGAAGCAGTGGCTTTTGTGAAAGGCTGTATGGAACAGCAGCCGTTTCCGGAGTTTGATCTGCCCCTTGTGGCAGAAGCATCTGCCGGAGAAAGCTTCGGCAATTTAGAGGAACTGGAGGAATGAACTTGGCAGAAACACACAACAAGGAAGGATACTTCTCGCCGACCGAATTTGAAGCAATGAAAAGAATAGAGAGCGAGGAGAAAAAGGCACGGAAACTGGCGGCATTCCGACCGCTTGTATATATCTGTTCTCCCTATCGTGGCAATACCAATGAAAACATTGAAAATGCCCGGAAATACAGTCGTTTTGCGGTAATACATCACAGTATTCCCATTGCACCGCATTTGCTCTTTCCGCAGTTTCTGGACGATACCCTTGGGGAAGAACGGCAAACTGCAATGTTCATGAATCACGTCCTATTAACCAAATGCGTGGAATTATGGGTATTCGGCAGCAGCATTTCTGAGGGTATGGAACAGGAAATACGATGGGCAAAACGCAGGCATATGCCGATTCGATATTTCACAGAAGAGATGGAGGAAGTTGTATGAACATATCGGCACAGGACGTGATCAATGCGATCTTTCATCTGGATGATACCGTATGTCTGCGTATTTTTGATGATCGGAAAGAAGGCATCTTTACCGGTGCAAAAATGTCTGTAGAAGCAGGAAAATTTTTTGCAGTGGAGTCCACGCTGAAAGAACATAACCAGAAAAATCATGGCATCTTTTTTGTGGTGAACTCCGGCGGTCAGACCGATGACAGCATTACTCGCATCAATGCACAGTTTGTGGAGATGGACGATAAAACTTTCGAGGAACAGCAGGCACTCATCGATGCGTTTCCGCTGCCGCCGTCTATGGTTATCAGAACAAGAAAATCCCTGCATACATACTGGTTTGTCAAAGAGGCAAAGGTGCCCCTGTTTCGTCCCATTCAAAAGGCACTGGTGCAGCATTTCGGCGGAGATCCTGCCTGCGTCAACGAAAGCCGTGTCATGCGTCTGCCGGGATTCTATCACTGCAAGAAGGAACCGATCTTGGTGGAGTGCATCTCGTTTCACCCGGAACGAAGATACACACAGGAACAGCTGATAGAAAGACTGCCGGTTTCGCAAGAAGCAGAAGAACAACCGAAAGTACCGCTGCATGGAGAACAGAAAGGGATCGGCGTTGTAGAAGCAGAATGCGATTTTATCAAGTACTGCCGGGACAATGCAGCTGTACTTTCTGAACATGACTGGTATGCGATGATCTCCAATTTAAGTGTGTTTGAAGGCGGTGCAGCGGTCATACATCGATACTCCAAGCCGTATCCGAAGTATTCTTTTGAAGAAACGCAGAATAAGATCCAGCATTTTCTTCGCAGCGGAACAAAACCTATGACCTGCCGCACCATTGCAGAGAAAGGCTTTTCCTGCCCAAAGCTGCGAAGTGGACAGTGCAGCTGTAAATCTCCTGCGGCTCTGTGTTTTCAGCCGCTTTCCATTGATGGCATTCGGGCACTGCTACAGCAGCAAAAGGTGCAAAATGCCGTGGTGGAAGATTTGCAGACTGCACGAAACTTTGTGTCGGAATATCTTTACAATGTGGACAGCGTGACTGCCGAATCGATGATCCATTACGATTTAAAGCAGCATTTCGGTTTCAAAAATGCAGATGTCAAGCCGCTGCTTGCTCTGCAAAAAGAACTGTACAAAGCATTTCAAAACAAATCAGAAACCCGGAAGCATCGCTCCGGCATGGAAATTCCCGACTGGTATGAAATGACAGAACGGGGTCCGAAGTTTCTGCCCGGTGTGCTTGCAGAATACATGACACAGAATGCCCCCGTGTTTTATTCTGCCGAGCAGTATTATTGCTATGAAAACGGCGTTTATCACAGCATCACGGAACTGACAGCAAGAAATATGGTACGGGATAAAATGCTGACCAGATACACAAAGCTGTCTCAGATCAATGATACCGAAGGACAATGGAAGATGCAGGTGCAGAAGGATATTCGGGAACTCAATCCCAATCCCTATCTCATCAATGTGCGAAATGGCCTGTACAATGTGCTGGACGAAACCTTATCGGAACACACCGCAAAGTATCTGTCTACGGTACAGCTGAATGTGCGATATATGTCCGATGCAAAGTGTCCCAGATTTCTGCAGTTTCTGCATGAATCCGTGGAGGAGGATCAGGTGACGCTGATTCAGGAGATGCTGGGCTACTTTCTCATTCCGGTCAATCATGCCCAGAAGTGCTTTATCATTGTGGGAAAAGGCGGTGCCGGAAAATCGGTGCTGCTGCGGGTACTGAATGAACTGCTGCTGGGAAAAGAAAATGTGTCCAATGTAGCATGGCAGGCATTGAATGATCGATTCAAGACCGCAGAACTTTTTGGCAAGTGGGCGAATATCTGTGCAGAGCTGCCCACAAAGGGCATTGAAGACAACGGCATTTTTAAAGCACTGGTCGGTGAGGATTACCTGACGGTGGAAAAGAAAAACAAAAATCCCTTTTCTTTTCAGCCCTATGCGAGGCTGCTCTTTTCCTGCAACAGCATTCCGAAGAACTATGGGGACAAATCGGAGGGCTTTTACCGCCGTCTGATCATTGTCCGGTTCAATCATTCTGTGCCGGAGGACAAGCGAGATCCGGAACTTCTGGAGAAGTTCCGCTGTGAAGCAGATGGGATCTTTCAATTTGCCTTAGAAGGACTGCGGCGGCTGATGCAGAATCATTTTCATTTTTCAGAAACACAGGCAAATGCACAGGAACTCCAGAAATACCGGGAGGACAGCAACAGTGTGCTGGCGTTTGTTCGGGACTGCTGTACTTTGCAAATGGATGCAGAAGTGGGAAGAATGGAGTTCTTTGCACGGTATAAATCATACTGTGACAGCTGCGGCATGGCTCCATACAGTCAGCAGAATTTCAACAACGAACTGGAAGCAAATTTTCCCACGGTCGTGAAAGCAGCAGACAGAACCGGAAAACGGAGGACATGGAGAGGCATCAGCTTTTCAGAAAGCCATGTGTAGCTTGCCAGGGGAGAGGTCTGCACAGCGTTCTGACAGGGTTTACAGGCTTTGCAGGGAATTCCCGTAATCTTTTATATATTTCCTATTTTATATCCCCATATATTTTCTCATTTTTTATGAGTATAATAGAAATTTCCCTGTAAAATCAGTAAAGAGGTAAGAGGTGAGCAGTTTGAAAGAAGCGGATATCGTAAGGGCGATTTTGAGGTATCTGAAAACCGTGCCGAATTGTTTTTGCTGGAAGGAGCATGGCGGGATGTATGGAACGGCAGGAATCCCCGATGTGATCGCCTGCATTGGCGGCAGGTTCTTTGCCTTTGAAGTAAAAACGGAGAAAGGGAAAGCAACTGCTTTGCAGGAATCGGCTCTTCGCAAAATACAAAAATGCGGCGGAAACGCTGCCATCGTCCGTTCTGTGGAGGAGGTAAAAAGAATGCTGGAGGAGATCACGGCATGACAGCAAAAGAATACATGAAACAGGCACAAAGACTTCTTAGAAGGATTGACCGAAAACAAAAGGAAGCAGATGCTCTTCGTCAGAAACTTTCTTTTCCCAAATCACCTGCCTATTCTGATTTGCCCAAACCCGTATCGCCGGAATCTCACGCCGTGGAAAGCGGCGTTTCTCAGATCTTATCCTTGGAGGAAGAAGTAAAGACTGCAAAAAAGGAACTGGAAGATCTGAAAGCCGTTTTTGATACTGCGATAAAAGCCGTCACAGATACGGAGCATCATGATATTCTGGCAAAGCGTTATCTGGAATTCAAGGACTGGAATCAGATCGCAGAAGAAATGGGATACAGTAAACCTTCCTGTTATCGTTTGCACCGGGAAGCCTTGGCAGGGATGAAAAGTTGATAGTTCATGATAGTTCATAACACTTGATGATAGTTCGCATATGTGGTATACTGTAAAGTAGGAAAACAGGAGAAAGCGAAACAGCCTTTGCGGAAGAAATTCTGCGAGGGCTGTTTTTCGTGTCCATAAAGGAGAATCGATATGCTTGCAAAAGAAGTTTTAAGAAACAGTATGGATCTAAACAGACGCATCAAGGAACAGAGTGTGATTTATCAGGATTGGAAAGCTATGGCGATGGAAATCGATGAAGATGAAATACATGAGATCGTGGAGGCAGCGTGGGACGATCTGATTGCATCAATTCGGTTGAAACGGAAGCTGGAAGAACTTATCATGGCAAATCACAATGCCGACCAGCGTGAGATCCTTCGTTTGCGGTATCTTTACGCTGCAACATGGGATGCCATTGCAGATGAACTGAATGACAGCGTTGCCTGGGTGAAGGAACAATACCAAAAAGCATTGAAAAAACTCTCTGCAGAAACCACAGAGAGTTGCAAAGGCTGTGACTGCTGTGCCGAAGAAATGTAAGAAGCCCTGCAAGCACCCAGGCTGTCCCAATCTGACAGACGGTTTGTACTGTGCAGAGCATCAGCCCCTGCACCCAGACCGACCGTCTGCTGCCAAGCGTGGCTATGGCAGCAGGTGGCAGCGGCTCAGCAAGGCGTACCTGCGGAAGCATCCGCTGTGCGTGAAGTGTATGGCACGGGGACGGTTCACAGCAGCAACTGTAGTCGACCATATCATTCCTCACCGTGGTGATCCGCATCTGATGTGGGATGAAAGCAACTGGCAGGCTCTTTGCAAGTCCTGCCATGACCGCAAGACATGGACGGAAGACCAAAATCCCGTCTATCGGTATTGATTGTGTCTGAAATGCTGCCGGTGGGGGGATAAAAATCTCTAATTGTGAATTTTTTACAGACCGGCGTTCCCTCTCACACACAAAAACCAAGGTTCAAACGGGGGATTAACCCCGAAAATATGCAGACAAGCCGAAACCTACGCAGTTTCGGCTGTTTTTTTCTCAAAAGGCAGGTGAAATCAGATGGCAAAGGACGGCACAAGAAGAGGCGGCAGACGAGTTCGTGCAGGCGATAAGCCGAAAGCACTCTCTGACAAGATCGCAGAGGGCAAAGATGCAGATGTTATAGAATTTCATGCTCCGGAATTGGATGCAGCTGATCTGGACGATGCCGCTGATTTGACCGGTGCGGATATGCCAAGTCCCAGTGCGTACTTGTCTGCCCAGCAGAAGAACGGAAAACCGCTGGGAGCAGACATTGTGTACAAAGAAACGTGGCTCTGGCTGAAACAGCGTGGCTGTGAAAAGCACGTCAACAAACGGTTGCTGGAAAGCTATTCGCAGGCATTTGCCCGATTTGTACAGTGTGAAGAAGCCCTCAGTACCTATGGACTGCTGGGAAAGCATCCGACCACTGGCGGCGTTATCGCCTCTCCGTTTGTGCAGATGAGCCAGACATTTCAGAAACAGGCAAATTTGCTCTGGTATGAGATTTTCGATATTGTGAAACAGAACTGCACGACCAAATTTGACGGTACACCGCAGGATGATTTGATGGAACAGCTTCTGAGCAGCAGAAAGTGAGAAATACATGAAAGAAGATACCCAGTTCTGGCGAGATTTGAAAGCCAATCGCCAAAAGATGACCAAACAGCAATACCGCACCATAAAAGGACAGGCGGTCAGCGGAAAAGTGCTGGATGCCAGAAAAGGCTTACAGAAAGTTTTGAAGCGGAGGAATGGAGCATGACCACAACTACAGAATTTCAGCTTGTTGACATCAATAAGTTAGTACCCTATGCGAATAATGCCAGAACGCACAACAAGGAACAGATCCTGAAGCTTCGCTCTTCCCTTCGTGAGTTTGGATTTGTCAATCCGGTCATTATCGACCGGGAATACAATGTGCTGGCTGGACATGGACGCATCATGGCGGCAAAGGAAGAAGGCATTGCAGAAGTACCCTGTGTGTATGCCGACCATCTGACGGAAGCACAGAAGAAGGCATATATTCTTGCTGATAACAGAATGGCATTAGATGCCGGCTGGGATGAAGAACTCCTTGCTGTGGAAATGGAAGAATTGCAGAATCTCGGTTTTGACCTTGGTCTGACCGGCTTTGATGAAGCTGAAATTGCAGATTTGTTTGATACAAACAGCGGTGACACAGTGAAAGACGATGATTTCGACCTCACCACTGCACTGGAAAAAGCAGCTTTTGTCCAGCGTGGCGATGTATGGACAGTTGGCAGACACAAGCTGATGTGTGGCGATGCCACATCTGCGGAGGATGTATCTGCTCTCATGGGCGACACCAAAGCAAACCTCATTCTGACCGATCCCCCATATGGCGTTTCGTTTAAGAGTGCCAGCGGACTTACCATTCAGAATGACAGCATGAAGAACGAGGAGTTTTATACATTCCTGCTGTCCTCCTTTCAGCGAATGGCTGAGCATCTGGAAAAAGGCGGTTCTGCCTATGTGTTCCATGCAGATACCGAAGGGCTGAATTTCCGCAAAGCATTCATTGATGCCGGATTTCATCTTGCAGGCTGCTGCATCTGGGTAAAAGACAGCCTTGTGCTGGGACGCTCGGATTATCAGTGGCAGCATGAACCTGTGCTGTATGGCTTTATGCAGAATGGCAAGCATCACTGGTATTCCGACCGTAAGCAGACGACCATCTGGCATTTTGACAAGCCGAAACGCAACGCCAATCACCCCACCTCTAAACCGCTGGACTTGCTTGGCTATCCCATCGGCAATTCTACACAGGAAAATGGCGTGGTAATGGACACCTTTGGCGGCAGCGGTTCTACTTTGATGGCTTGCGAACAACTGAATCGCATCTGTTACACCATGGAACTGGATGAAAAATATGCCTCGGTGATTCTTCGCCGGTATGTGGAAGATACGGAAAATGCCGATGGTGTATATGTTGTGCGGGATGGGAAGCAGATTGCATACTCTGAATTGGTGAAAGAGGTGGAAAAGCCTGATGAATAAACCGCTCACCCTTGGCAGCCTCTTTGACGGCAGCGGCGGTTTTCCGCTTGCCGGACTGCTGGCAGGCATTGTGCCTGTCTGGTCTTCTGAAATTGAACCGTTTGCCATTCGTGTGACAGAAAAACGACTGCCGCAGGTACAACACTTCGGCAATATCAGCGGTCTGCATGGTGCAAAGCTGCCGCCTGTGGACATCATCACCTTTGGCAGTCCATGCCAGGATATGAGCATCGCCGGAAAACGAACCGGTCTGAACGGCAGCCGTTCTTCGCTGTTTCACGAAGCAATCCGTATCATCCGAGAAATGAGGTGTGCAAGCAATGGCAAATATCCAAGATACATCGTTTGGGAAAACGTCCCCGGAGCATTTTCCTCCAACGGCGGAGAAGATTTCCTCTGTGTCCTCGAAGCCATCTGTTCGGTCAAAGACAGCAGCATTTCAATTCCTCGACCTGCGGGAAAATGGACAAAAGCCGGAGAAGTTCTGGCAGAATCCTATTCCCTCGCATGGCGAGTTCTTGATGCACAATACTGGGGAGTGCCCCAGCGAAGAAAACGGATCTTTCTTGTCGCAGATTTTGACGGAGCAAGTGCCGGAAAAATACTATTTGAGTCCGAAGGCTTGTCAGGGTATTCTGCGGAGAGCCTCCGTGCGTGGCAAAGAGCTGCCGGAAGTGCTGCGGACAGCTTTGGAACGGCAGGCTTGTGCTTGTGTGACCAGGGCGGAGAACGCATAGACATTCTGAAAGAACGCACTGCCACCCTTCGGGCAGAAGCCCATCATCCGCCTTGTGTACTGGAAAATCATCCTGCTGACAGCCGGCTTCAGATCTCTGAGAACGGAAAAGTACAGACACTGACTTCCAGATGCGGAACAGGCGGCGGAAATGTTCCGCTGTTGATGGATACACCGAAAACACTGAAGATTCGCTGTGGAAAAGCCGGCGGTGGAAAAGGCAGTCTGATACAGGAAAACAAATCTGCTACGCTGTCCTGCAACAATGACCAGACGGTATTTCAGCCGAAAGCATACGGCATCAGTTCCTTTTCCAGCAATGCCATGCTTTCCGGTAATCCGCACAGCGGCATTTATGAGGCAGACACTGCCCGTACTTTGGACACCAGCGACCAGTCACCAGCAAAAAACCAAGGCGGTATTGCTGTGCTGGAAAGTTATGCTTTGCAGGGCTCAATGATCGGTCGGTCTGACCAAAACGGACCACAGGGCGGCGGTGTCAACAAAGAGGTCGCTTTCACTTTGAATGCTACCGACCATCATGCAGTGTATGCTGCTTCTACGGGAAATTTCAGCAGTGCATTTCGGGAAACGACCCCTACACTGCTGGCACGGGACCACAAAGACCCCAGTATCGTTTCCGGCGGTTATGCGGTTCGCAGACTGACACCGCAGGAATGTGCAAGACTGCAGGGATTTCCGGATCAGTGGTGCAGTGACCTGGCATCGGAAAATCCCACAGAAGAAGAAATCGACCGATGGGTAGCTATTTTTGAAGAATACCGAAAAGCGGTAAAACCGGAGAGCCGTCCCAAAAGCCGAAAGATGGTACAGAAATGGCTGCAAGATCCATATCGTGATGCAGCAGAGTACCGCCTTTGGGGGAATGGCATCTGTCTGAATGTAGCTGTTTTTGTGCTTGCCGGAATCGTCTGGGCAGATTTGTGATCTGTTACAAATGACCGCCGAAACATTCTACACATCTCACAGTTGCTATCTGTGGGAAACAGAGTTAATATGTGTCATGGCGAAAGCAAAAACGCCGAAAGAAAGGAGTTTTTCACATGACCATTACTTATCACAGTCAAAATCGAAAGGAACTGGTGAAAGCCCTCAGTGAGATTATCGGCATTCCGGCAGTATATCAATTCATGCCCACCTGTGCTTACAAAATCGGGGAATGCTACACTGTTACCAAAGCAGGTGATCTGGAAATCAGTGACCAAGCCGACCATAAGGAAACAGAACGGCTTCTTGCCGAACTGGCAAGTCGGGGCTATGCTGTTCCGGACACAACAGAACCGGAATCCACAAAATTGACAGTTCAGATGCCGGCAGATTTTTTCGATGAGCATACACTGGGCAATCTCCGGCAGATCTGCGAAAACAAGGTTGCCCTTTTTCAGGCAGCTTTTCAAACCGACTGTTTGGACATCATTCCGTCTGATGAAAAGGTGGAATTTCCGTGGTTCACGGTCGAACAGGACGGTGATGCAGATGCCTACTGCACCTTCATTTCCATGCTCTGCGAATTTGCCAAGAACCAAAGCCGCATCAACCGCAAGCCGGACACCTCCGACAATCCCAAGTACACCATGCGGTGTTTCCTGATTCGTCTGGGAATGGTGGGTGCAGAATTCAAGGCGGCAAGAAAGGTCATTCTTCGGCATCTGTCCGGCAATTCCGCATTCAGAAAGGTTGGTGATACTGATGCAATTTCCGAGTAAATCGTATCTGGAGCAACTCCGAAAGCAGTATCCAAAGGGAACAAAATTACAGCTGATTTCTATGCGGAATGAAAAATATCCGATTCTTCCCGGAACAGTTGGTGTGGTCACGCACATTGATGATGCGGGCAGCATTCATATGCGGTGGGAGAATGGTTCTTCCCTTGCTCTGATTCCCGAAATCGACAGTTTCCAGACCGTATCCGAGGCGAAAAAATAAGGCGGCACCTCCTCCATTGTACAGTATGTTACCATACAATCGCAAGGATTGCAAGCGTGTATTCTACACAATCTTTTGACCTCATTTTCTGTAGATTTAGCCGCTTGCTATCTCCTCCGTTTAGAGTTAATATGGTTACAACGAAAGGAAAAAAAGCCCGAAATTACGGAGGAAAACATTATGAACGCTAAAACAGAAAGACAGATTGAAAACCTGAAAAAGCAGACCATTGGCGTGGAGATTGAGATGAACCACATCACCAGAGAGCGAGCTGCAAAGCTTGCCGCCGACCATTTCGGCACAGGCAGATACGAATACACCGCCAGCCGAAACGGCTACAGCACTTGGTCGGCTTGGGATGCACAGGGCAGAGAATGGAAATTCCAGAAAGACGTCAGCATTGCAGGATGCGATG
>UQYK01000047.1 GCA_900545285.1 uncultured Ruminococcus sp. | reverse complement strand
AATGGGTGGTTTCGCTATTGTGGATATTTGCGGTAATTTGTGGAATTGCTATAGTCTCTCAGCTATTTTGATAATCATCCAAAAAGCTATGGGTTTCATGATTCAGCTGATAGGAAATAATCTTGTTCAAATTGATATTTTCGACACTGCGGAAGATATTTTTTTCGATCTGCGGATTTTCCTCTGCAAGCTTTGCAATGAGCTGTTTGATCACCATTCGTTTAGAGACTGTGCGCTCATCCGGATTGCAGGTGGTACAAGTATCTGTGAAATGACAGGCACACTGAATAAATTGCAGATCGTGATAACGGCACCAATGCTTGATATCCGCTTCCCGAATCAGATACATCGGACGAATCAGCTGCATTCCCTCAAAATTTGCACTATGCAGCTTCGGCATCATGGTTTCTACCTGGCCGCCGTAAATCATGCTCATCAGAATGGTTTCAATAACATCATCGAAGTGATGCCCCAGCGCAATCTTGTTGCATCCCAGCTGTTTTGCCTGATTATACAAATGCCCCCGGCGCATCCGGGCACACAGATAGCACGGATTATTCTCCACCCGATATACAGAGTCGAAAATATTTGTTTCAAAAACCGTAATCGGTATTTGCAGCATCTGGGCATTGGATTCAATAATGCTTCGGTTTTCAGCGCTGTATCCCGGATCCATTACCAGAAATACCAGCTCAAAGGGAAACTTTCCGTGGCGCTGCAATTCCTGAAACAGTTTGGCCATCAACATGGAATCCTTTCCGCCGGAAATACAGACCGCAATCCGATCATTCGGCTGAATCAGATCATAGGTGTTGATTGCCTTTGCAAACTTGCTGAAAATCACCCGATGAAATTTCTTCCGCAGTCCCTGCTCTACCTCTGCTGCCTTTTGTGTACTGGCTTCCCGCCGGATTTTTGCCTGGAGCCACTGTACATAGCCGCCGACCAGATTAACCGCCTGATATCCATCTTCCCGCAGCTTTGCTGCAACATCATCACTCAGGATGCCACTGCGGCAGTAAATCACCAACAGCTTATCTTTGGGCAGTGTTTCGTGATTTGTCTCCAGTTCTTCCTGCGGAATCAGCACTGCGCCGTCAATATGCCCCAATGCAAAAGCCGCACTGTCCCGCATATCAATGACCATGTAGGTATCTGGTTTTTGCTGTGCCAATTCCTGTATTGTAATTTCTTCCATCAATTGATTACCTCACTAGATTGCTGCGATAGGCAGCGTTTAATTCTGCAATTTCTTTCTCGCCGTCAATATACGGCTGATAATAATTATCTACGATGCCGCCGCCTAAGTTATCACAGCCATTGCAAAATTCACATGTCTGGCCGCAGATCTGAAGAGACTGTGCCACAATTCGAATTCGTTCCTCCCGGGTAGTATCTTTGATTCGAATCGACTTCATGTTACTTCATCTCCTTTTTTCGCATTCTTATAGTAGCATACAAATCGTTTCCTGTCAAGCATACTCGAAATTTCAAAAAACCAGTTTCTCATTCAGAAACTGCACTGCTTTGAAAATGGTGCTTTCGGTATTGAAAGGGCGTTTCTCCGATCTCTTGCCGAAAGCACTGGCTAAACTGACTCTGGGACGAAAATCCGTACAGAGCACTGATTTCCGATAAGCCAAGGTCGGAGGTGAGGAGCATTTGCGCAGCGGCCTGAATTTTCTGAGATCGTATATAGGCATGGAGAGAAATCCCCATCTCCCGGTGAAACAGTGTGGAAAGATAGCTGCGATTTAGGGACAATGCATCCGCAATTTCCTTCGTGCTGATCTTTTCATGCAAATGCGCGGAGATATAAGAAATCGCCTTCACCAGGTGAATGGAATATGCACGCTGCTTCTGCTGCCGCTGCATGCGCTGGGCAAATTCTGTTACCATTTGATTGTGCAGTGCCGTAATCTCTGAAATAGACACGGCCTGATCCATTTCCTGAATAAATACGTCACTGAGGGTATAGGCAGTTTCCCGTTCCAGTCCGTGCTCCACGCAAATTCTGGTAATCAAGGCAACTGCCACCACAAAATGATACCGGGCATTTTGCAGGACATCCTTGGACAGCCGGCCGCATGCAGCGCCTTCATAAATGAAAATATCGTCTTCCGGCAAGTAGTATTTCTGCACCTGTTCCAGATCCCCGGAGGCAACAGCGTGATAGAACTGATATTCCAGGTTATATTCCAAATGCTGCACCTGCTCCTCCCGTTGATGCAGCAAATGTCGGTTAAGATTCTCGTCCACACGCATATTCGGCACACTCCTTTTTTGGAAACGCAGTCTTTCTCTCATTATACAACAAATCCAATAAAAATACAACATATAAAATATACGAAATCCGAAATGCGGGATATAATAAAGAAAAAACTTTACAACAGAAAGGATGTTTTCCTATGCGTACATTTGATGGATACATGCACGGTGTGAATTTAGGCGGCTGGCTCTCTCAGAATGCAGATACCTCCAAAACACATTACAACCAGTTTATCACAGAAGCGGATATTGCCTATATCGCTTCACTGGGCTTAGATCACGTCCGTGTTCCGGTGGATTATGTGGTGCTGGAAACCGAAGAAGGCCAGCGAAAAGAAGAAGGCTTTGCCTATATTGACCGCTGCCTTTCCTGGTGTCAGGCAAACGGAATCCGTATGATTCTGGATCTGCACAAGACCTATGGCTATTCATTTGACCCGTTGGACAAAACAGACAAAACCATCTTTTTCTCTGATCCGGCGCTCCAGGAACGTTTTTACGATCTCTGGAGAACCATTGCCAAAAGATACGGCAGCCAGTCAGATACCATGGCATTTGAGCTGTTGAATGAAATTGTAGAGCCGGAAGTTGCACAGGCATGGAATCAAATTGCACTTCACGCGATCGCGGAAATCCGGAAATCTGCACCGGACACCTGGATTATTTTCGGCGGCACAATGTATAACAATGTGCTCTCTGTACCGAAACTCGCAAATACAGATGACCGAAAGGTTGTCTATACATTCCACAGCTATGAACCGCTGATTTTCACCCATCAGGGCGCATACTGGGTGGATAATATGCCGTCTGATTTTCGTATTTCCTATCCGGCAGACATTGCGGAATACCAGTCCGCCAGCAAAATTCTCTCCCCCGAACTGGCCGGTGCAATCTATGCAAAAGACCTCACACAGATGGGACCGGAATTCTTTGAAACCCTGTTCCAGCCGGCGCTGCGCATTGCGGCAGAACGGGATATTCCACTGTACTGCGGCGAATACGGCGTAATTGATCTGGCAGATGATGCCTCCAAAATCCGCTGGGCTTCTGATATTTGCAGTGTCTTTGACAAATACCAGATTGGCCGTGCCTATTGGAATTACAAAGAAAAGGATTACGGCATTGTCAATATTCCAGAGGAATCTGTCAGAAAACAGCTGGCAGAAAAGCTGTAACAACCTCGCAAACTCCTTTCTGAGCAATCCCCTGTCTGCGTAAAAAAATGCAGTGCAAGCTTTCAAAATTGCTCAAATGCTCATAAAAATCCGCTTTCCGAATCGCTTCATTACAGCGAAACCGGAAAGCGGATTTTTTTTCGATTCTATTGAAACTAGATTATTGTCCGGGACGCTGCTTTCTCTGCCGATACTCCGAAGGCGTGCATCCCATCGCCTTTCGAAATGTTTCTGTGAAATAACTGGAACTGGAAAAGCCGCATTGCAGTGCGATTTCCGTCATACTAAGCCGTGGATTTTCCAGGAGCGCCACACTCCGGGAAATACGGTATTCGGTCAGATAGGCAATCGGCGTTTGATTCAGGTACTGTTTAAAGATGGAACAGCAGCTGCTTCGACACACAAAGCCGGCGGCAGCGATCTCCTGGAGCGAAATCCGGCTTGCATATTTTTGCTGAATGAATCCCACCATCTTATGCATTGCTTCCAAACGCTTTCCGTCATCCGGCTCCCAGACTTCGTTGCTCTCCCGTGTCTTTTTCCATAGCGCAAAACAAATCTGATAGAGACACCCCAGAATTTCCAAAGCAGAGCCATCTGAAAAATCAGAGGCGCTTTGATAAAGCGTCTCCAAAAGCCCAATCAGCTTTCGCTCTGAACTGATTTCCGGGTGCAGCACTATATACGGCGGTGCATTGTGGACAATCTCTTCCAGACACGCCTGTGTTGCCGCATTTGTGGCCAGAGACGGATGCACCAGCGTACAGTGAAAGATGCAGTCACACGGCTTTTCCCAGAAGCCGAAGTGCATTTGCCCGGAATTGACAAAAATCATCTGACCAGCAGACAGCTTTACCGTTTCTCCGTTTACGCTGTAATGCATTGTGTCGCGTTCCACATAGATAAACTCAAACTCCGTGTGCCAATGATTCACAACAGAAAGTGTAGGATATTCTTCCTGCGCAGAACGGGAAGTTTTTATAGGCATATGCGGAATATTATAGCGGATCACTTCCGATTTATTGTCTAACAGCTCCAGGGTATACATAGAAATATCCTTTCCTTTTCCCTACATTTACGGCTTATGCTGCAGTCGGTTCCTGAACAGCAGGCTTCTCAGTACGTGTCAGATTTTTCACCCAGCGATGCTTTTTATAATTCTTAAACACAGCCGGGAGCTTAATGATTTCATCCACATTGATCAGAATATATACGGTCAGCACCGGCAAATGGAATACAAACGCAGCCAGCAGGCCAATCGGCACAGTAACACACCACATGGTAATTCCATCGCAGCGAAAACCAAACTTAGAGTCACCGCCTGCGGCAAAAATACCAGAGATCACAGTCATATTGATGGATTTTCCGATGACATAGTAAGAGCATACCACCAGCATCACACGCAGATAGCCCTTTGCAGTATCTGTCAAAGTGGAAAACATCGGTGTAAACGGAATCACACAGAGAATGATTGCACCTGCAACAGCACCGGCGAAAATAGAAAGTTTTGTGAGTTTCTTTCCGTACTCTTTTGCTTTTTCCAGTTCCCCCTGTCCCAGAAGACTACCAACCATAATACCGCTGGCAGTGGAAATTCCGGTACAGAAGCAAATTACCAGGTTTTTTACAATATTTGCAATAGAATTTGCTGCGGCTGCGTCACTGCCCAGATGTCCCATGATTACAGAATACATGGTGAAGCCCAGTCCCCACATAAGCTGATCTCCCAGCAGCGGATAGGTGTATTTCCAAAAATCCCGGAACAGCACCTTGTCCGGATGCACACAGAATGACAGCCGGATTTTTACGCTGTCCTTTCGTGCCATGATTGCCAGAGCCCATGCCAGCTCAATGGCTTTGGAAATTACAGTTGCCAGTGCCGCACCGGCAATTCCCATCTCCGGAAAAAATCCAAAACCAAAAATCAATGCAGCGTTTAAGAAAATATTGATTATAACAGATACAGAACTGATTACAGCGCTTTGCACTGCCTGTCCGCAGTTCTTGAGAATGCACAGATAAATCTGAGAGATGCTCAACAGGAAATAGGAGATTCCAACCACCTGCAAATAAACAGCGCCATCTGCAATGAGCACTGCGTCCGAAGTAAAGGCGCGCATCAGCAGCTCCGGACAGAATATGGCACCCAGCGTAAAGGGCAGCGACAGCAGCACGGACGCAGAGAGACCGATGCCCAGTGTTTTTTCCACAGAAGTCTGATCATGAATCCCCCAGTACTGCGCTGCAAAAATCGAAACACCGGCTGTCACTGCAAACAAGAACAGCGTATAGACAAACTGCACCTGTCCGGCAAGAGAAACTGCCGAAAGCGCGTCCTGGTTCAAAAATCCAAGCATAAATGCATCCGATGCGCTTACCAGTGCCAGCATCAGCTGCTGCAAAGAAATCGGGATCATCAGACGCAGTAATTTTTTCCGAAAATCTGCATGTGTGTTTGAAAGAGTCATAGAACATTTCTCCTTTTCCAATTGATTTTGCGATTGATATTATAATTCAAAAACAAGCTGATTTCTATAAAAATAGAAGCTTGTTTTATAACAATCGTATATATTGCGAGGCGAAAGAGAAACTATATTTTTTTCTGATAACGATTTCAAAAAAGACACAGATTTCCAAAAAAATTTGTGCAGTTTATCGAAAAAACCGGAAAGGAACTTTATGCTATACCGTTCCATTTCCGGTTCTGTTCAAATCAAATTGCATTGCAAAGAGTCAGAGAATACTACTCTTAGGCACTGTGTTCTTTTTTCAGCGCTTCCTGGAGTGTATGCCACCCCAGCACAGCACATTTTACTCTGGCCGGCATGTGTGAAATATCCTGGAGGGCAGATGCCTCTTCCAACTCCTCCAGTTCCTCTGACGTTGCAGTTCCCTTGATCATTTTCAGGAACAGATCTGCCAGATGGAGTGCCTCTGCTTCTGTTTTGCCTACGATCATACCAATCATAATGTCCGCAGATGCCTGAGAGATAGCACACCCGTCTCCGTTGAAAGAAGCATCCTCAATCACGCCGTCCTTCAGTTGTAAATTCAGCCAGATATCATCGCCGCAGTTCGGATTGACACCCTCCAATTGAATTGTCGGACATGGTAAATCATATTTAAATTCCGGACGAACGTTATGTTCCGTGAGAATTTCATTATAAAAATTATTCATTGCCAAACCCCATTCTGCTTCGGATATTGGAGACACTCTCCAGGAAGCGGTCAGCTTCTTCTTTTGTATTATAAAACATCAGGCTCGCTCTTGCAGAGGAATGGATTCCCAGATAATCATGCAGCGGTTGTGCACAATGATGCCCTGCCCGGATATCAATACCATCACTGCTGATAATTTCACTGATATCGTGAGGATGTACCTGATCTACTGTAAACGAAATAATGCCAGTATGATTTTCCGGACGATCAGAACCTAACACATGCACGTGCGGAATCGCCTGCATGCCCTTCCAAACATATGCAGTCAGCGCTTCTTCCGCCTGATGCAGCGTGTCCATGCCATAGGATTCCAGATAATCTATTGCGGCTGCAAGTCCAACTGCACCACCAGCGTTTACAGTACCGGCTTCAAATTTATGGGGTAACTCTGCATAAACTGCATCGTAGCGAGATACCGTTTCAATCATTTCTCCGCCGGTCAAAAACGGCGGCATCGATTCCAGCAGTTCCCGTTTTCCATACAAGGCACCAATGCCCATAGGTGCCAGCATCTTATGCCCGGACAATGCCAGAAAATCCACATCCAGTTGCTGCACATCAATTGCCATGTGCGGTGCACTCTGTGCCGCATCCACCAGGATCACAGCACCACAGGCATGTGCGCGCTGTACCAGTTCCAGAATGGGATTTACGCATCCCAGTACATTGGAAACCTGTCCCACAGCCACCAGCTTTGTGCGCTCTGAAAACGCTGCATCCATTCGTTCTGGTGTAATGGTGCCATCCGGTTCACATTCCAGAAATACCAGCTTTGCTCCGGTCGCACGGGAAACCATCTGCCACGGAAGCAAATTGCTGTGGTGTTCCAATATGGAAACCACAATCTCGTCTCCGGCTTTCAAATTGGCCATGCCGTAGCTATATGCTACCAGATTGATGCTTTCTGTTGTATTGCGGGTAAAAATGATTTCCTCTGGACAGGCCGCATGCAGAAAATGTTGTACCGTCTTTCGTGCATTTTCATAGCGTTCCGTTGCTTCCACGCTCAGTGGATACAGTCCGCGAAGCACATTGGCATTGTACTTTTCATAAAATTCCTGCACTGCCGCCAGAACAGAAGCCGGCTTCTGAGAAGTGGCAGCATTGTCAAAATAAACACGGTCAGACTGCCGGATTAGCGGAAAATCATTTCGCACTGTATTCAGATTCCATTCTGCCATAAATCAGATCACCTCTTCTATGACTTGGTGCATATATGCGGCTGCTGTTTCATCCGCAGTATCCTGACACAGCTTTTCAAGCCGCGCCTTTGTCACAATTTTTTCTGCTTCTTCTTTGCTGATGCCACGTGCTTCAAAGTAAAACAGCATGCTCTGTTCCAGTTCTCCAATAGATGCACCGTGGCTGCCCTTAACGTCCTCTTCCGTGCAGAGAATCAGCGGAATTGTCTTGTTGATCACATCATCGCCCAGAAGCAGTACATTTTCCTCTTCTTTTCCTTCGGATCCTGCGCAGCCCCGCTTTAAATCAATTGTGCCGCGGAATGCTTTTTCCGCACCGTTATACAGCGTGCCTTCTACGCGGATATCACTCTGTGTGTTCTTTCCAATGTGATTTGCAATGACATTCATATCCAGTTTCTTATCCGGATTTACCAGATAACCGGACTTACAGCTAAAGCTGCTGCCGTCTCCCATCAGATCTGTACGAACGCCGGAAATGACATTTCCCTTTGCCAGATACAAACGGATCACTTCAAAGGAAGCCTTTTCCCCTGTCACACAGCCAGTATCGTTAATGCATTCCACGCTGGAATCAGTCAGAATCTGAATCAGGCGCACCTGCGCGCCAGCCTCAGCCCGTACTACTGTACGGAGCGCTGTATGTGCTGCATCTGCCTTCCAGATCTGTACCAATGTCAGATGGCTGTCCTTTTCTGCCTGTACATGGACAAAAGCAGCACAGTCCTTGCCGTTTTCGCTTTCGATTTCCATACGAACAATATCAGATGCCCCTGCACCAGCGGTTATCGTCATCCCCCAGGAAAAAAGTCCGTCAATCGCTTTTCCTACGCCGGTTTCTACTGCGCTGCAATCACTGCGTGCTTCCAGCGGAGAGACAACAGCGGCACCAGTCTCCGTCTCTGTCCGGATTACACAGGGGGCTGCCGGCGCATAGGGTTCCGTTTTACAAGCATTGACATGCAATCTGTGCCATGTCAGTGTCGGAAGTGCATTTACGCGAATTGTATTATTTTCCATCATGCTCACCTCACCCAATGCTGCCTTTCATTTCCAGACGAATCAGATTGTTCATTTCAATTGCATATTCCAGCGGCAGTTCCTTTGAAACATTATCTGCAAAACCGCTGACGATGCAGGCTCTGGCATCTTCTTCGCTCAGTCCTCTGGACATCAGATAGAAAATTGCCTCGTTACTAATCTTTCCGATCTGCGCTTCATGTCCCACATCTGCCTTCCGAGTACGAACATCAATTGCCGGAATGGTGTCCGACTGAGACTGTGCATCCAGCATCAGAGATTCACAGGAAACGGAAGACTTTGCGCCTTCGGCATTCTTATTAACAACCACAGAACTGCGGAATGTGCTGATACCGCCATCCTTGGAAATCGATTTGGTATTGATATAGGAACTGGTGTCCGGTGCCGCATGCACAACCTTTGCACCAGTATCCAGGTTCTGTCCCTTGCCGGCAAAGGTAATACCTGTGAATTCCATTTTTGCACCCTTGCCCTTGAGGATACTCATCGGATACAGATAAGACACATGAGAACCGAAGGAACCGGAAACCCATTCTACCTTACCGCCTTCCTCCACCAATGCGCGCTTGGTATTCAGGTTATACATATTCTTCGACCAGTTTTCAATGGTAGAATAACGCAGGGTTGCATTTTTCCCTACGAACAGTTCCACGCAGCCGGCGTGCAGATTTGCCACATTATATTTCGGTGCGGAACAGCCTTCAATAAAGTGAAGATAAGCGCCTTCCTCCACAATAATCAAAGTATGCTCAAACTGACCGGCACCCGGTGCATTCAGTCGGAAATAGGATTGCAGCGGAATAGTAACAGAAACGCCCTTCGGCACATAGACAAAGGAACCGCCGGACCACACTGCGCCGTGCAGTGCCGCAAACTTATGATCCGTAGGCGGAACCAGCTTCATGAAATGCTTCTGGATCATGTCGGCGTATTCTCCGTGCAGTGCACTTTCCAAATCGGTATACACTACACCTAAGTCTGCCACTTCCTGTCGCACGTTATGGTAAACCAGTTCTGAGTCATACTGTGCGCCAACGCCGGCCAGGGATTTCCGTTCTGCCTGGGGAATTCCCAGCCGTTCAAAAGTGTTTTTGATATCTTCCGGCACATCTGACCACTTGGCCTTCATATTGGTATTCGGCCGTACATAGGTGACAATGTTGTCCATATTGAGGCCTTCAATAGACGGTCCCCAGTCCGGCACCTGTAATTCATTATAAATCTGGAGAGACTGCAAACGGAATACCTGCATCCAGGCCGGATCATTTTTTTCCCTTGAAATCTTTTCTACCAGTTCCGGTGTCAGACCGGCATCTACTTTATAAAAATCAGTTTCTTTATCTTTGATATCGTAGACACTTCTGTCGATATCTGCAATCTGCTGTTTTTCTTTCACGCGTTTTCACCCTTTCGGTAATCCATCCGGCAAATGTTATTCTGCACTTTCATATGCTGCAAAACCGTTTTCATTAACTTCTTCAATCAGCGAGCTGTCCGAAGTCTTTACAATTTTGCCGTTTACCATAATGTGTGTATAATCAACCGGCAATGCTTCCAGAATCTTTGTGCTGTGTGTAATTATCAGCAAACTGCCCTTGGACTGCTTCCGATACGCTTCAATGCCCTTGGAAACGGTACGGACTGCATCTACGTCCAGGCCGGAATCCGTTTCATCCAGAATAACAAATTCCGGATTCAGCATCAGCATTTGCAGAATCTCTGTTTTTTTCTTTTCGCCGCCGGAAAATCCTACGTTCAGGTCACGTTCTGCATAGGACGGATCCATCTGGAGCAGTTCCATCTTCTCTTCCAGTTCCTTTTTGAAGCTGAACAGGCGAACGCGCTTTCCGGTTTTGGCTTCCAGCGCGCTGCGGATAAAGGCACTGACCGTAATGCCCGGAATTTCAATGGGGTTCTGGAAAGAAAGGAAGATTCCGTTCTTGGCACGCTCGTTATCCGGCATTTCGTTGATGTTTTGTCCTTTGTAAATAATATCGCCGCCGGTAACGGTGTACGCCGGATTTCCCATGAGCGCAGCACCTAAGGTGGATTTACCAGTACCGTTCGGCCCCATCAGGACGTGTACTTCATTTTCATGGATATCCAGATCAATGCCGTGGAGGATTTCCTTTTCTCCGGCACATACCTTTAATTTCTGAATACGCAGCAGATCGTTATGACTCATGTTAGATCTTCTCCTTCTTTATAATTTGCCGCATCGGCAAGGGTAATTCCGTTTAAATAGTTATTAATCAGCGCAGACAGCCCCTTCCAGATCGGAAGTGTGGCACAGGAATCCGCCGTTTCACAAATCGGTGTCCCATTTTCAATACATTTTACCGGTTCAATCGATTCTTCCACCGCACGTAAAATTTCGCCTACGCTGTACTCCTCCGGAGGACGGGAAAGCCGATAGCCGCCGCCTTTTCCGCTGGCCGCTTCTACGAATTTCTTTTTGGAGAGAGTGGAGGTGATATTTTCCAGATACTTAAGGGAAATATCCAGCCTGGCGGAAATGATTTTCAGCGGTGTATAGACATCGGCATCGGTCTGCGCCAGATACATCATCAGTTTCAGCGCATTTCGTCCTTTCGTGGACACAATCATCTGTCTACCACTTTCCTTTGCATCAAACTGCACCGGTATCAAAAAGCCATCCGGCACAGCCTGGGATTGATTTTATTATACACTCATTCACCTACTATGTCAATAGGGAATAAAACTATTTACAAATTGAAAATCCGAAAACAGATTCTTTCAGCGAATGTAACAGCATTTTTTCTCCGTCATATACTCAAGCACAGCAAAATCCCCATATCAGTTAAACGCTGATACAGGGATTATGTGCCATAAATTCGGTTTTAAACCTTTTGAAACAGCAGCTGTTTTAAAAGCGTGAGATCCAAACCGTTTAACACCTGATCTTCCAGTACATCTGCACGTTCCGCCTGTGTCTGCGTCAATTCTGCATCAACCAGCAAATAACGCTGCAGCAATACTGCATCTCCCAGATCCAGCACGCCGTTTTCATTGACATCTCCGGACAGCTTCGATTCCGGCTTAGCGCTGTCAGCAATGCGCAGCTTTTTCAGAACCACGGATTGCTCTGACGCAGTATAGAGACAATAGAGGTGCTCTCCAGAAGCCGCCAGAACCGGGGAATTGACGATTGCATTGGTAATGGGGTTTCCAGTCTGCTTCCATGTGCTATCCGTAGATGCAGTCTGATACATCAAAAATTCTTCTGGATTTTGTCCGTTCAGTGCGGCGAAAATCTGGCCGTTCTTCATCACAGCAGCAATCTGAAATGTGCGGTTTTGCATATTTTCCGGCAGCTGCGCTGAGGAAAGCGTTCCGTTTTTCCAGCAGAAAACTGTATTATCCTCTCCGGTGGGCAAAATCCATGCCGTGTCCTGTTCTGCTGCTACAGAAACTGTACCGCATCCGCTTTCAGAAAGCTTTTCCGTATTCCACGCGCTGCCGTCATAAATAGAGAGCTTCGGCGTGTTTCCATCGGACAAATCTCGATAGCCAATCAAAACCTTTCCGCTGGCAACTGCAATTTCCATATTGCAGGCGTTGTCTGCGATTACGTTCCCTAAGGCAGAAGTGCTGCCGGATTCCGGATCATAAGCGGACGCATAAAGTGCATAAGGATACGAGCCAATGGTGTAGGTGAAAAAGATCTGTTTTCCATCTGTAGCAAGATCTGTATACTGCGCCAGTTCTTGTCCGGTATAGCAGGCTTCCCAGGTACCGTTTTGCGCATTCCATCGGCGCAGGCACGGCAAATAGGATGCATCCTGATAGAGCACATAGGGCACATTGCCGCAAAATACAAGCTTCGGATTATAAATTGTTCCGGAAAGCGGTATGCTCACTGCGGAAAAATGGTCTGTTTCATCTGCCTGATACAATGTGGCCGTATTTTCAGAAGCAGAAAACAAATAAAGTGCTCCCGTTTCATCGGTTGCCATGTCGTAGCCATTCGCACTGGCGATTGCATCGGTATCAGGCACTGTTTCCCACAGCTGCATTCCTGAAACATCTGCAAAGGAAACCGTAAACTGTAATGTACCATCTCCCAGAATTTGAATCTGATCCAGTGCAATTCCGCTGTTGGTACCATCTGCATATACCAGTGCATCCTCTGCAAATGTTTTTTCCAGGTCTGTTGTACCAATATGATCCGGCGCATTGGTTCCGCCGTAACAGGATCGCGTCAGATCCCCAAGTCCCCCGTTCAGTGTGGTTTCATCTGGCCGAAATACATAGATCTCGTCCTGATCTCCGCGATAATTTCCGTGTTCCGCAGTATTGATCCGATAAACAACCAGCCCTTCTCCATAAATCTTGCAGTCCAATTCATCCGAATACGCCTTTCCCGGCTTACGGTACTCCACAGCAAAAAATTCTGTTTCCGACAGCGGCGTTTTCAACAGATACAGACGATTTCCGCTTGAGGCTGAAGCCAGATCCATGGTATAGGTTCCATCCTGAGTAATGGTCTGTGCGTCCATCCACCCGGAAACCGCATACCGCTGGTATGCAAGAGGATATTGCAGAAAGACCGAATTTGTGGACATAATGTCCCACTGCCCCACCGGATTTCCGGGAACATCGCTTCGATGGTACAAATCCGGATATCCCATACTGTGCAGGAACTCATGGCAAAGCGTGCCGATTCCGTTGAAAATTTTTGAGCCGAGAAGCGTATAACCACTGTGCAGATTTGCGTTGCCAGTGGGAACTCCGTTTATCTCCATTCCAGCAATGGAAAAGGCCTTTGCCCAAAGCGGATCTGCTACAGAGGTAGCCCGTCCATCCACGACAAATGTGACGTTGTCTACAACACCGTCCTGATCCCCGTCCAAAGGAATTTCTTCCGAAACAGCAATATTTGTCAGCATTTCAATCGCATACTCATTATAATCCGTATAGGAAGAACGGTCTTTTTGCAGAACGTATGGCTGAATCACCCCGTTTTCCAACTGCGGAAAATAGGAAGTCACCCGCATCTGTCCGTCTGAAATCGTTTCAATGTACCGGGAAAGCGAGTGATATGTGCTGTCATCATTGCACATTGCAATGATCTCTTCGGTTTTGTCCTGCATAAAGTTGGTTGTTTCCAGCGAATCGAACTGTGCAAACAACACAATGTTATTCACCTGCTGCACAGTTTTCTCCGCCGCAGTCGCAGGAAAAGAAAACCATGCGGCAAAGCTGCCGAAAAGTACCAGTGACAGAAGCACAGAGAGACTCCGGAAACACTTTCCAGACCCTTTCCCTTTCTTTTTCCACGTATTCTCCTGTTTTAATTTCATATCATACTCCAATCTACAGATATCTGCATCTGTGAAAACTATCTCCATAATACCATACATTTTAAACAGATTCAAGTGGAATTTTGTGAAATCAGCAACGTTTTAAAAAAATATACAATACAGAAAATATTCTTACCTGCAAAATCGTACACAGATTCAACAGAGGCACTTGCTTTTACAAAACAGATATGATATAATAAGCCTCCAAAGCAATATTTCAAAGCAAAAAAGCAAAGAGGTTTCTTATATGATTTTCAAACAGCGCACCATTCCCATATTGGATCCTTATGTTCTCCTCGAAAAATGATTTTTGGAAATATGGCAGCGTACTGCAAATCGCTGCCGCATTCTGTTCTTTCGCAAATCAAATGTCTGCACAAACAATCCTGCATTTTTTCTGTGCAGACAGTTTTTCCAATAGAAACGAGGTTTTTATGCACAATCCAATCAAAGATCTGTCCGGAAAGGAATGGCTGCTCTGGCTGGGCTCTCTTGCCATTGTGATTCTTTCCAATGTATTCTCCGGCGATGTCGATTATCTGACACTGACGGCCGCTTGTGTCGGCATCACTTCCTTAATTTTCGCGGCAAAAGGAAATGTATGGGCGCAAATCCTGATGATTTTGTTTAGTATCCTATACGGCATCATTTCCTGGCGCTTTCGCTATTGGGGTGAAATGATCACTTATCTGGGCATGACAATGCCCATGGCAATCTGGTCCACCATCACCTGGATCAAAAACCCGGCAGGAAACGGAAAGGAAGTTGCCATTCAAAAGCTGCAAAAAAAGCATATTGCGGGACTGATCTTCTTCACCATTCTCACAACGGGAATTTTTTATGTAATCCTGCGCATGCTGCGCACCCCAAATCTGCTGTTCAGTACCATTTCTGTTACAACGAGCTTTCTTGCAGCATCTCTGACTATGCTGCGCTCTTCCTATTATGCATTGGGATATGCGTCCAACGATATTGTGCTGATTGTTTTATGGATTTTTGCATCCATCAAAAATCCGGCATACATACCAGTAGCTGTAAATTTTGCAATTTTCTTTTTCAATGATATGTATGGCTTTCTCAGCTGGCGAAAAAGAGAACACGCTTACCAGACATAAAAAGAAACTGTGCCGCAGAGATGCTATCTGCCGCACAGTTTTTTAGTGTAAAGGCAATACCGTACAAAGAGCGTCTGGCGACTTTGCACGCCATCTGCTTGCAAATTTCCCGTCATAT
>UQYK01000046.1 GCA_900545285.1 uncultured Ruminococcus sp. | reverse complement strand
ATCGCTCCGAATCTTCCGGATCCGGATGACTGGCAATGGGATAAGTCGAAAAAACGGCATAAAAAATCCCACCATTCGTCAGGACGAAAAGTGGGTGCCGGGTGTGGCTGTCTGGTCGTTATTGTTGTAGTTGCCGCTGTGATCACAGCGTTGTGTATGCTGTTTTCTAACGGAAAAAGCAAAAATGATGCTGCTGTAAAGCCACAGTCCAGTTTTCAAGCAGAACAGCCGGCTGACAGCGGTGTGATTTCTCCGGAGCTGTTTCGGGGTATTCTGGAAGATTCGTTTCAAAACCAAGAGGGGTTGTCTGATGTATCTGTACAGTATGACAGCGATCTGAATTATTACACGATCAACCTGACAGCAGACGGGATTTCCATGGACATGGCAAAGTCTAAATTGACCGGAGATGTGCAGGAATGGGAAAAAATGCGGTCAGGCATAGAAGATACAAGCAATGCACTGTATGAAAAATCGAAAGAATATGGCATCAACGCATCTATTTGTATCAATGTAATGAATGACATGAGCAGTGACAAAGTGCTGTTGTCTGTCATGAATGGTGCGACATTGTATGATTGTATGGAGGAATGAGGTGATTGCATGGGCAGACCGAAAAAGGAAAAGCCCAATCGTGCAAACGGTATTTACGAAGTTAAAGTCACGGTCGGACATGATCCCATGGGCAGACCAATCCGAAAATCATTCTACAGCAAAATCAGTAAGGAAGCTGCCAAAGCTAAAGCAGAACAGTTCAAAGTAGATCAGGCTGTGTATGACATCACTGGAGAAACGCCACAATTGAATGACATTGCTTTTTCTGTGTGGGCAGAAAAAGTTCTGGAATCTCTAAAAGGGACGGTTAAGGACAGCACGTATGAACTTCATTATTGCATTCCCGTCATGAAACACCTGATTCCATATTTTAAGTCTGCTAGAATGAATCGAATCCGACAGATTGATATACAGAATTATTTTAACAGTATACAGCATGATTACTCATTAGAAACAATGAAGATACACAAAATGATCTTGCATAAAATATTTGAATCTGCCATGCAAAATGATATTATTCATAAAAATCCATGTGATAGCATTAAGCTAATCAGCAAAAGAGAAAAAACGAAAAAGAGCACTTACACACAAGAACAATGTGATCTTGTCATGCGATATGCAACAAGTCATCGGTACGGGTTAGATATTATTCTAATGTTATATTATGGCATTACACGTTCAGAGCTCTTAGGAATCCAATGGGATGATATTGATATGGAAAAAATGACATTGCACATACAGTGTGGTGTAACAGATGTCAAAAATTCTGTAACCGGAAAAATGGAAGTCGTAATCGGGAAGCCAAAGAATGATTTTCGTGACAGATTGATACCGCTGCATCAATCTGTAGTGGATCTGCTAAAGCAGCGAAAGCACGAATCTACATTTGTGTTTTGTAGCGGAAAAGGAAACGTACAAAGCCCCAGAACATGGAGCAGACGGCACTATGATGTGTTTATGCGTGATATGCACAGTTACTATGCAAAGCAAAAAATTGATGTGCCTATCTTGAAGCCGCATGAACTACGACATACTAGGGCGACCCTATGGGTCAACAGCGGTGCAAATTTGTTTGCTATTGCAAATGTTCTCGGTCATGCAGATCTGGAAATGTTGCGAAAGAGATACGCCCATAACGATGTAGAAGCAACCCGAAAATTGCTGAACTTCGATCAGGAATAGTACGACACTGGTACGACATTCATTTTATTTTTTCTTATTTTATCTTATTTTTATTTGCAGTGAAAAAACGCTAAGGGACTGTATTTTCACGATATTATGACAATTTTCCGCTGCCGTTTAGTGCCTTGGGGTGGTAGAGGCCGCCCGTTCAAGTCGGGTCACTTAGACCAAATGAAAGGTTGTCCAGCGAAAATGGCGACAGCAGGCGTGTCCAGGAATAGCGATCTAGCTACCGTTTTAACTATGCCCTCAAAAATAAGATATTTTGTAAATGCTGCAGCATGGATAACATGTATGGTCATCATTATAGTTAGTTATAACTAACTATAAAAAGGAAATTCGGAAAGAAATTCACAAGAAAATGCTTGATTCCTGTCGAGAAATAGTGTATAATAAAATTCGTATGCGGGATCGTATACACAATGCCATACCATGAAAGGAGTTTGACCATGATTTATTCAAACGAAGTAAATGAAATGTGCTGCGTGAAGCAGGGCGTGCAGCACGGTGCCGCACCGATTCCTGAGGAAGCAAAGTGGGTAAAGGCAAAGGAAATCAGCGATATTTCCGGTCTGACACACGGTGTGGGCTGGTGTGCACCGCAGCAGGGCGCATGTAAGCTGACCCTGAATGTAAAAGAGGGTGTAATCCAGGAAGCACTGGTAGAAACTATCGGATGTTCCGGTATGACACACTCCGCTGCAATGGCAGCAGAAGTACTGCCGGGCAGAACTATTCTGGAAGCTCTGAACACCGACCTGGTTTGTGACGCTATCAACACCGCAATGCGGGAACTGTTCCTGCAGATCGTATACGGCCGTACACAGAGCGCATTCTCTGAAGAAGGTCTGCCGATCGGCGCTGGCCTGGAGGATCTGGGTAAGGGTCTGCGTTCTCAGGTTGGTACCATGTACAGCACACTGAAGAAGGGTCCGCGTTATCTGGAAATGACAGACGGTTATGTTACCAAGATCGCACTGGACGAAGATGACGAGATCATCGGCTATAAGTTTGTGAACTTCGGCAAGATGATGGACTTCATCAAGGCTGGTGACGATGCAAACACTGCTTTTGAAAAGGCACAGGGTCAGTACGGCCGTGTTGCAGATGCAGTGAAGTTTGTGGATCCGAGAAAAGAATAAGGAACAGGAGGAAACTACCCATGGCATTATTTGAATCATATGAGAGAAGAGAAAAGCAGATTCTGGCTGTTCTGAAGGAATATGGCATCGACTCCATCGAAGGTGCTGCGGAAGTCACAAAGGCTGCTGGTCTGGATGTATACAAGATGGTAGAAGGCATTCAGCCGATCTGCTTTGAAAATGCAAAGTGGGCATACACCGTTGGTGCCGCTATTGCAATTAAAAAGGGATGTCGCAGAGCTGCTGACGCTGCTGCTGCAATCGGGGAAGGACTCCAGGCATTCTGCATTCCGGGTTCTGTTGCAGACCAGAGAAAAGTTGGTCTGGGTCACGGCAACCTGGGCAAAATGCTGCTGGAAGAAGATACCAAGTGCTTTGCATTCCTGGCAGGTCACGAATCCTTCGCAGCTGCTGAAGGCGCAATCGGTATTGCAGAAAAGGCAAACAAGGTTCGGAAGGAACCGCTGCGCGTTATCCTGAACGGTCTGGGCAAAGATGCTGCACAGATCATCGCACGTGTCAACGGCTTTACTTATGTAGAAACTGAGATGGATTACTACACCGGCGAAGTCAAGGAAGTATTCCGCAAGTGCTACTCCAAGGATGCAAACAGCCCCCGTGCAAAGGTAAACTGCTACGGCGCAAATGATGTTACCGAAGGTGTTGCAATCATGTGGAAGGAAGGTGTAGACGTTTCCATCACTGGTAACTCTACCAACCCGACTCGTTTCCAGCACCCGGTAGCAGGCACATACAAGAAGGAATGCATCGAAAAGGGCAAGAAGTACTTCTCCGTTGCTTCCGGCGGCGGCACAGGCCGTACACTGCACCCGGACAACATGGCAGCAGGCCCGGCTTCTTATGGTATGACAGACACAATGGGCCGTATGCACTCTGATGCACAGTTCGCAGGTTCTTCCTCCGTTCCGGCTCACGTAGAAATGATGGGTCTGATCGGCATGGGCAACAACCCGATGGTTGGTGCGACTGTTGCTGTTGCTGTATCTGTTGAAGAAGCAGCGAAAGCAGGGAAATTCTAAGAAATTGCGTTGTTTTTTTGGATAAGCAAAAAATGAGCGTGTCCCGACCGATTTGGTTGGGATGCGCTTTTTTATTTTGGAGAGACATTGACCACATTTTGACCACAAATCCGCACGATTCCGCCGGAAACTTTATACAGCGCCGCCCTTGCATTCCCATTTAAAATGTGGTATAATAAAAATAATTACGGCTGTGTGCAGACATTCTGCACGGTTTGGCCGTAGACGCTGCAGGCTGCAGGGGAGATCTGCGGCCAAGAATTCACAGAGCTGCTCCGGCGGCATCTGATTCCAGAAAGGCAAATGTAATATGAAAAGACGTGGTTTTAAATTTTTAGCACTGGGCATTAGCGCAGCACTGCTGGTGGGAACATTCACTGCCTGCGCATCCAAGAAGTCCGCAAGCGGCGATGTGGGGACAGATGCTTTTATCATCACCCTGTATCCGGATGTTGCTCCCATCACCTGTGAAAATTTCGAAAAGCTGGTCAAGGACGGCTTCTATGACGGCCTGAAGTTCCACCGGATCGTAAAGGACTTTATGGCACAGGGCGGTGACCCGAAGGGAGACGGCACCGGCGGCAGTGATGAGAACATCAAGGGCGAATTCCAGAGCAACGGCGTGGAAAACACTCTGTCTCACACACGGGGCGTGGTGTCTATGGCGCGTTCCAATGATCCGGACAGCGGTTCCAGCCAGTTCTTCATCTGCTACGGGGATGAGAGCTTCCTGGACGGCAGCTATGCCGCATTCGGCAAGGTAACAGAGGGCATGGAGGTTGTAGACTCCTTCCTGAAGGTAGAGCGTTCCATGGGCAGCGATGGCGAACAGTCCTCTCCCAACAAGGATATCGTCATGAAAAAGGTTGTCATGATTGATGATGATTCTGACGGAAATCCGCGTGTGGAAGTTACCATGAACGATTTCCTGGACTGATTGGATAGGGAACGCCAAGCGCGGACTTGCGCGTTTTTCAAAAATTCGGCAGCAGGCACGTTCCGACAGACTGGGCGTGCCTGCTGTGTTGTCACAAAATGAATTTCCACTCCGTGGGAATCCGTAACAGAAGATGCAGGAGGCATTGGGATGCATAGTATTGCACATTTTTTTGAAGTGATGAAACAGTCGAAGGTGGCATTTATCGGAACAGGTGTTACCAATCACGATATTATCCGTTTGTTCCGGAAAAAGGGCATCGCAGTAACACTGCTGGATCGCAAATCGCCGGAACAGCTGGGCGCTGTCTATCAGGAGTACCAGGAACTGGGCGTTACCTTCTGCCTGGGAGACGGCTATCTGGATTGCCTTACAGAATATGACGTGGTGTTCCGTTCTCCAGGTATGTACTACCATAACGAAAAATTGCAGGCGGCCAGAAAGGCAGGGGTTGTGATCACCTCTGAAATGGAAGTGTTCTTTGCACTGTGCCCCTGCAAGATCTTCGGCGTGACCGGCTCTGACGGCAAGACCACCACCACCACCCTCATTTCTGAGTTCCTGGCACATGCCGGCTATCGGGTGCATAAGGGCGGCAATATTGGCCGGGCACTGCTTCCCATCATCGAAGATATCCGGGAAGAAGATGTGGCAGTGGTAGAACTGTCCAGCTTCCAGCTGCTGTCTATGCGTCAGTCTCCGGATGTTGCTGTAATTACCAATATTGCACCGAACCATCTGGACGTACACGGTACCATGGAAGAATATATCACGGCTAAGACCAGTCTGATCACCCATCAGGATGCCTTTTCCAGAACTGTTTTGAACCTGGACAATGAGACTACCTGGAACCTGCGCGGCATGGTACGGGGTACTCTGTCTGCTTTTTCCCGGAAGGGACATCCGGAACGGGGCACCTTCCTCCGGGAGGACGGCATGCTTTGTTATACGGAAAACGGAACGGAAACTCCGGTGGTTGCCATGCAGGATATCCGGATTCCCGGCATGCACAATGTAGAAAACTATCTGGCAGCCATTGCCGCAGTCTGGGGCACCGTTTCTCCGGAAGTGATTGTAGACGTTGCCAAGAATTTCGGCGGTGTAGAACACCGGATTGAATTTGTAAGAGAGTGCGGCGGTGTCAAATGGTATAATGACAGCATTGCCACCAGCCCCACCCGCGTTCTGGCAGGCCTGAACTCCTTCTCCCAGAAGCTGATTGTTATTATGGGCGGCTATGACAAGAAGATCCCCTTTGAACCCATGGCAGATACGGTATGCCAGAAGGTGAAGCTGGTGCTCCTCATGGGACTGACCGCAGATAAGATTGAAGCGGCAATCCGGAGCAGTAAGCTCTATCAGGAGGGCGCACCGGAATTTGTCCACGTAGGCTCTATGGAAGAAGCTGTTGCAGAAGCCAAAAAGCGCGCAAAGCCGGGGGATATTGTCACCCTGTCTCCGGCCTGCGCCAGCTTTGATCTGTACCCCAATTTTGAAGCAAGAGGGGTACACTATAAAAACCTGGTAAAGGAGCTGAACTGATGTCCATGGAAATGCTGGAATTGCTCCGAACACTGACGGAATGCCCTGGGGTGTCCGGCAGTGAAATGCCCATTGCCGCCCGCGGGGCAGAACTGCTGCGGCCATATTGCAGCCAGGTGGAAATCCAGAACGGAAATGTACACGGCATCCTCGGCACACGCAGCAGCGCCCGTCCCCATGTTCTGCTGGATGCCCATATGGATCAGGTGGGATTCCTGGTGACGGCAATCACGGAGGATGGCTTTATAAAGGTAGGAAATGTGGGCGGCATGGACTGCCGTCTGATGCCGGCGCAGCGCGTGACAGTACACGGCAGACGGGACATTCCCGGCGTGATTGCCAGTGTGCCGCCCCATCTCCAGAATGGGGGAGAACACGTCCTCTCTGTATCAGAACTGCTGATTGATACCGGGCTTTCTCCGGAAGCTCTGAAACAGGCGGCTGCACCGGGAGACTCGGTTTCCTTTGCCATGCCGCTGCGGCAGATGCAGGGAGATCGGGTAACCGGCCCGGCACTGGATGACCGGTGCGGCATGGCAGCAATTCTGCGCATGTTGGAACTGGTACAGGGGGAGACACTGCCCTGTACCGTTGAAGTGTTGTTCTCGGTACAGGAAGAAACCGGGGAATGTGGTGCGATTACCGGCGGCTATACGGCGAATCCGGATGTTGCCCTGGCAGTGGATGTAACCTTTGCCCTGGGACACGGAGAAGATGCTGCCAAGTGCGGCAAGATGGGCGGCGGCCCCATGATCGGCCTGGCACCGTCGCTGTCCCGGAATGTGTCTGAGGCACTGATTGCTGCGGCCGAGGCCGAAGAGATTTCCTGGCAGCCGGAAGTAATGCCCGGCATGACCGGAACCAATGCAGACCGTTTTTCCGTAACACGGGGCGGCGTCTGCGCCGGAACCGTTTCGATTCCGCTGCGGTATATGCACACGCCGTCTGAAGTGATTGCGCTTTCTGACGTGGAACAGACGGCAAAGCTGCTGGCAGCATATCTCAGGAGGTGCGGAACATGCTGAATCATTTTGAAACACTGTGCAGTCTCTGCGGCACATCCGGAGACGAATCCGAAGTGCGCAGCTATCTGATTTCTGTGCTGGAACATACTGACCGGGTTTCCTGGTGGATTGACCCTCTGGGAAATCTGCTGGTAGAAAAGCGGGGCAAAGCCCGTGCACCCCATAAGCTGATGATCAGCGCCCATATGGACGAGGTGGGACTGATTGTGACAAATGTCCACGCAGACGGCACCCTGCTGTTTGCTCCGGTGGGCGGCGTAGATGCCTCTGTCATTCTGGGTCGTCAGGTGCTGGTGGGGCCGCAGAAGCTCCAGGGCGTAGTGGGTGCCAAGCCCATTCATATGCTTTCCAAGGAGGAAAAAACGTCTCTCCCCAAATGCGGTACACTGTCCATTGACATTGGCGCAGAAAACCAAAAGGAAGCAAAGGCGCTGGTTGCGCCCGGTACATATGCCTATTTTGCGCCGGATTATCAGCCGGTGGGAGAACACCGGATTTGCAGCAAGGCTATCGATGACCGCTTCGGCTGTGCACTGTTGCTATGGATGCTGGAGCAGGAGTCAGCCTATGATTTCACAGCGGCATTCCTGGTGCAGGAGGAAATCGGTCTGCGGGGCGCAAAGGCGGCAGCCTATACCGTTGCCCCGGACTTTGCCCTGGTGCTGGAAGCAACCACTGCCGCAGATCTGGACGGTGCAGAAGAGGATGCAAAGGTGTGCACACTGGGCGGCGGCCCGGTGGTTTCCTTCATGGATCGCAGCACAATTTATGACCGGGAGATGTATGCCCTGGCGTTTTTCCTCTGTGAAAAGCAGGGGATTCCGTGCCAGACCAAATCCCGGATTGCCGGCGGCAATGACAGCGGTGCCATTCATGTGAGCCGGGGCGGCGTGCGGGCACTGGCGGTTTCGCTGCCGTGCCGCTATCTCCACAGCCCGTCCTGCCTGGCAGACTTCCGGGATATGGAGTCTTGTCAGAAACTGGTGAAGCTGCTGGCGGAAGAACTAATGCATATGGGAGAGTAACAGCATAATGATACAACAAATCAGCGCATTTGCGCCGGAGGAGACCGCTGTCCTGGAACAGACCTTCCGGGGACGCCAGATTCTTGCCTATGAAAAGGCTTACGGCGGTGACTATGATTTCTGCCGTTTTTTTCGGGTAACAGACGAGGAGACCGGGCGGCGCGGATGGCTCTTTCTGCTGAATGCCACCCTTCTGATCTGTACAGACGGGGCGATTTCCGGAGAGGAAATCTGCGCATTTGCAGCAATGCACCTGCCGTTCCGGATTGAATGTCCCCAGTATCTGTTGCCGGCGCTGCGGCAGATTCCCAATTATCAGGCACTGCACCGGGCGACATTTGCACTGACACCAGGGGGACAGCCTTCGCCCCAGTTCCGGCCGGAGGAGATCAATGAAGCGCCCCGGCTCCAGGAAGTCTATGACATTCTGGAAGAGGGCTTTCCGAACCTGCTGGAATATTCCCTGTGGCTGACCGATGTTTCCCACCGCTGCCGCCACGGCATGAGCCGCGTCCTGACTTATCGGGACAGCACCACTCTTACGCTGATCTATGACTGGAAGGACTGCGTTCTGGTGGGACAGGTGGCAACACGTCTGGCACAGCGCGGCAGCGGTTACGCCAGGGATTTTCTCCGCTGGACGGCCAATCGTCTGGCAGAGCAGGGAAAGCAGGCGATACTCTACGCCCTGGATGTGCGGATCAGCTTTTACCGGGAAATCGGATTTCAGGAAATTGCCTCGGAATATGTGCTGGAACGGCAGGATGTTCCGAAGGAAAAACAAGAGAAGGGAGCACTTTCATTTTGACAAATTTACAGGACTTTTTTCCGTTGGATGCGCGGCTTCTGGATGCCGCGCAGGAGGCAGAGCGCACCTGCCGGGAGGACTTTGCACAAATCGAGGAAACGGCAGCCTATAACGGTGCCAAGGTGCTGGCTGCCTTTCAGAAAAGCCGGGTGAGCGAGCCGTGTCTGTCCGGTACTACCGGTTATGGCTACGGCGATCAGGGACGGGAGGTGCTGGACCGGGTAGTTGCCGAAACCTTTGGCACAGAGGATGCTCTGATGCGGCACAACTTCGTTTCCGGCACCCACGCACTGAGCGTGGCACTGTTCGGCATTCTCCGTACCGGAGATACAATGGTGTCTCTCACCGGACGGCCGTATGATACGCTGGAAGGGGTTATTGGTCTGACTGGAGATGAAAAGAGCGGCTCTCTGAAAAACTTCGGTGTACATTATCAGGAGGTGCCTCTGTGCGCAGACGGCACGCCGGATTATGATGCTGTTCCGGAAGCGGTCCGCGGCGCGAAGGTGGCCTATATCCAGCGCTCCCGGGGCTATTCTCTCCGACCGGCGCTGACTACAGATCAGGTTGCACGGCTGGTAAAACAGGTGCGCAGCACCAATCCGGACGCAGTGATTATGGTGGACAACTGTTACGGTGAATTTGTGGAAACCAGAGAGCCGGTACAGGTGGGATGCGACCTGATGATCGGCTCCATGATTAAAAATGTAGGCGGCGGCATTGCGCGCACCGGCGGTTACATTGCCGGAAAAGAAACTCTGGTGCAGCAGTGCGCCGAACGGCTCACCTGTATCGGCATGGGTAAGGAAGTGGGCTGTACACTGGATATGAACCGGGAGATGTACCTGGGATTTTTCCACGCGCCGGACACTACCGCCAATGCGCTGAAAACCGCAGATTTCGCAGCGGCGCTCTTCTCCGGATTCGGATTTTCCTGTTATCCGGATGTGGGACAGAAACGGGGCGATATCGTAGAGGCCATCCAGCTGGGAGATGAGGCAAAGTTGACGGCATTTTGCCGGGGTATCCAGCAGGGTTCACCGGTGGATGCCTTTGTCACACCGGAGGCCTGGGATATGCCGGGCTATACCAGCAAGGTAATTATGGCGGCTGGTGCCTTTACCATGGGCGCGTCCATTGAACTTTCCGCAGATGCCCCCATTCGGGATCCGTTTGCGGTCTGGATGCAGGGCGGCATTACCTATCACAGCGGAAAAATCGGCATCCTTCTGGCGGCACAAAAGCTCCTGGATGAGGGCTTGATTTCTCTGTAACAACGCAGTGCTTTTCGCAAAAATCTGGTTCAAATGGTGTCAGAAGTGTTACAAGTGGCTACAAATTAGACTGTTTTCCCTGGAAATTCGGGAAAAACAGTTGACTTTTCTCCGGGTTGCTGGTACAATATAATGTGCCGTTTTGTTACCTGCTTTCAATTTTTCAAAACCAGTCTTTCTGAGAAAAACACATGTATCAGTGTATAAAGACAGACTTTCAGGTATCAGAGCCGAAATCGGCTCCGTGTGCGCAGGCTTTCTGCGCGCAGAAACAGCAGACAAATCTGATGATAAAAAACAGGAGGTATCGCTTTGGGAGAACGGAAATTATGCTATGGCTGTATGGAACGCACGGAATTTTCCGGCGGTGTCTGCCCGAACTGCGGATATTATGACCAGTCTCCAAGTGACCCTTCCTTCATTATTCCCGGCACACAGCTCCACAATCGGTATATTGTGGGCGTTGTACTTGCCATGAATGGAGAGGGGATTACATATCTTGCTTATGATCAGTCCATTGGCTGTAAGGTGCTTCTGCGGGAGTATATGCCCCATAATCTGTGCAACCGTGTCAGCGGCTCACCTGTGATCAGTGTGATTCCGGCGCGTCTGGTGCAGTATAAGGCACTGATGGCAGAATTTACGGAACTGCATAAGTCTCTGGCGCGTCTCCGGGGACAGGTGCATGTGAGTACTGTGGTGGATCTGTTTGCAGAAAACAACACTACCTATGTGGTGGATGAATATATTGACAGCATTCGCTTTGTAGACTACCTCAAGGACAATGCCGGCGAACTTACCTGGGGACAGCTGTCCCGGATGCTTCCGCCGCTTTTGACAACCCTGAGTCTTCTGCACAATTCCGGCGTGGTACACCGTGCCATCTGTCCGGACACAATCTACGTCACGGAGAAGAACGAGTTGATTCTCACTGCCTTTTCCGTTGCAGCTGTGCGGACGGCCAACACAGAGCTGGAATGCGAGATCTTTAACGGCTATGCAGCGCCGGAGCAGTATGCGGCCAATACCCGACAGGGTACATGGACGGATGTCTATGCAGTCTGCGCCGTGATCTACCGGGTACTGACCGGAAGCATGCCGCCTTCTGCAATCAGCCGGATGGAAAATGACAATCTGGTGGCGCCTGCTGTGCTGAATCCTAATGTACCGCGCCATGTTTCCAATGTGATCATGCACGGACTGGATTTGAACAGCGATCAGCGAATCAAGACTGTGACAGAACTGGTGACCAGTCTGTTTGATGAGCATGCAGCAGAAAAAGAGGCCGGATATGCCAGCGGCGCATATATTCCAGAAGGAATGCGCCAGAATCCGCCGGTACAGTCCGGCGGCGGACAGAATTATGAAAACACAGCCTATCAGGAGTATGCCGGAGAAGAATATCCGGATTATGATGTGGGCTATTCTGATGATTATTCCTACGACAATTACGAGGAAGAGGAGTATGCAGACGGTCACGGAAAGGCCGGCGCAGTAGATCGGCTGAAGGTGCCGATTATTGTGGGCATTGTTCTGCTGCTGATTTTGCTGATCTGTGTCTTTGTCTTTGCCGGAGATCTGTTTAAGGGCGGCAGTGAGTCGGCCAATTCCCAGAAGGAAACCGTCACCACGGCAGAAACTGCCGCAACAGATGCAACAACTGCAACCGAGGCAGAGTCGGGGGATAGTATTATGCCTGTGCTGCTGGGAAAGAATTTTGAAAACCAGAAGGAACAGTACGCATCCTGGATTACCTTTGATGTAGAAGAGGTGTACAGCGATGAGTATGATGCCGGCCAGATCTGCTGGGTAGAATATGAAGCCGGCGCAAATTTTGATTCCTCCAAACCAGTCAGGGTTCAGGTCAGCAAGGGAAAGGCAAATGTAGAAATTCCGGATTATTCCGGAAAGGGCTACAGCTCCTATACCGAAAAGCTGGAGAACCGCAATATTCCGTATACGCTGGAGCCGGAAGAGAATTCCGCTTACAGCAACGGCAGTGTCATCCGGGTGGAAGCTGTCAAGAATGGACAGACAATTGATGTCAGCCCGGGGGACACCATTAACCTGAATGACGGCGTTCAGCTGATTGTATACTACGCTAACAATCCGGTTCCGGAAACTACAGCGCCGCCGGCAACAGAAGTACCTACGGAAACTATTCCTGCTGTTGTCACCACCGCAGCACCGGAGCCCGTGGTAACAGAAGCGCCCCAGGTGACAGAAGCACCAGCCGGTTAAATACAACTTTAAAAATTCAAGAGAGCCAGCTTTGCATCATTTGCAGGGCGGCTCTTTTTATGTTCGAAATAATGATGTTGTTCAAGTACAATCATCCACGCATCCGGGTGTTTCTTAACTTTTTCACATTTGTTCCTTAGGCCGATATAAGATTATCTAAAATAATCTATATTTATCAACCGTAAAAGCATAATTCTGAGTGACAAATCCTTTTGAAATAACGAGCATCACTTATTTTTGAAAAGCAAAATATCGTTTTCTCTTACAGTTGTTAAAACCGTACGAAATACTCAAAAAAATATGAAAAAAACTATTGACTTTGCACCTGCGGTGTGGTATGATATATACAACGAAAGGGAACAACAAACAGGAGCTGGCGAGAAGCTTCTGGATGATCGGTTTCCAAGCGATAGGCTCTCACAAGGTTTAAGGTTTATCCTTTTGGGAGAGCGATTTCAAATCAAGAAGGAGGGCGAGGTCCGATGGCAAGTGAAGAGTCACAGCTGCATATGCTGTCTGAGTCGGATACTTCGTCAGCGGTACAGGCATAAGAGCGTAGCGAGGAGTCAACTCGATTGGCTGAGGGCACGAAAGAAATGATAAGATGCTGTACGGCGGGATGTTCCGATGCATGACGTAAGCAACTGTTTGCGCCACAAAATCTGTTATTGGAATTGACAGCATATGATTTTTTCCAATTCAGTGCGATGACGGTACTGAATCTCCGACATGAAACAGACGTGTCTTTATCATAGTATGCTGAGAAAAAACCAACTAACAATACTTAGGTGATTCCCATGAAGTGAACTGCTGATATTTCGAGTGATTTTATGATGAAGGGTGAGTCCCATGGAAACTGCATAATTCTTTCCTGATTCTATTATGCATGAAAAAGGTGAATCCAATGGAAACGTTATTTTTCATTCTATCTTAAAAATATGATGAAAAAGGTGAGTCCCATGAAATAGGCACTCTTGCATTTTAAAATGAGGCTGCCCAGGCTTTATCGTCACACGGGCAACTGTAAATTCTGCGAAATAGGTGAGTCCCATGGCTTGTTAATTTTTTCAAATACATGTTTCTGAAACAGCCTGCGTGAATGGAAAGGATGTGTTTCAAATGTGGTTTTTGAAATTGAGAAGTGTGCGATATGAAATGACGTGAGGAGTGAGTCCAATCGAAATTTTGGCGAAAGAATGAAAGTTCTTTCAAGTTTGATTTGGTTATCAAAATATCATGAATATAGAAAAAACCGATGCGTTTCAGTCTCCTGCATCGGTTTTTTTTCGTGTCTTTTGATCAGAGTACATTCTTGCTACGAATCAGGAGTGTACTCTGATTTATTTATGTGTTCTTGCGAGACTGCTCTTTTGAAACAGCGCTGTCATCACGCAGCGCATATTTCCCCTGCCAGGAATCTGTCTGTTTCTGATACCGGGAGATAGCATTGCGCACGGCATGTTTGTCTCGACTCCACAGAGGTGCCAGAAGCTTTTTGGAATCGCCGTCCCCGGTGAGTCGCTCTATCACCACGGATTCCGGGAGAAAGGCAAGCTGAGCCGCTGTGATCTGAGCGTATTCTGCGAAGGAAAGCGGTGCAACACTGCCCTGCCGCCAAAGCTGTTCCAGGGGTGTTCCCTTGAGAATATGCAGCAGGTGAATTTTTACCGCATCAGGGCGCAATTGTCCCAGAATGTGTGCCGTTTCCAGCATATCCTGGTCGGATTCTCCGGGAAGACCGTTGATCAGATGGACACAGATGCGAATGTTCCGGCTGCGCAGCTTTTCCATTGCCTGCAAAAAGACAGAAAACGGATAGCCTCGTCCGATTTTTCTGGCAGTGTGGTCATGGATGGTTTGCAGCCCGAGTTCCACAGTCAGATACGTGCGGTGGGAGAAATCCTCCAGAAGTTCCAGTATCGGCTCCGGCAGACAATCCGGCCGTGTGCCGATGGCAAGTCCCTCCACGTTTGGGAACTGCAATGCTTCAGCATAACAGACACGGAGAAAATCGGGATCGCCGTAGGTGTTGGTGTGCGCCTGGAAATAGGCGAGAATGCCGGCTTCCGGATGAGCGGCGGAAATGCGCCGGGCTTCCTGTTCCAGCTGCCTGGTGATGCTGCCGCTGTGGGTAAAGGTACCGCTGCCGCCGTCACAGAAAATGCAGCCTTTTGTACCGCAGGTGCCGTCCAGATTGGGACAGGTGCACCCGGCATCCAGGGCGGCCTTCTGCATGGGTTTGCCGAATACAGCGCGGTAATAGCGCCCGGCAGAATAATAACGCATTTGTTCCAATGGTTTTACCTCCGACACAGAAAAAGCCGGTGGGAAAAAGGAGAGGAGACCCACCGGCTTTGCGATATCGTTTTTTTGAAAATTTACTTGTATCAATTTTCAACTGGCGTGAAACGATTCGCAGATGTATTTTGGAAACGCATGCATTTTGCTGCCTGTTTCAAAAAATGGCTGAAAAAAGACAGACAAAACAGATGCGAGGGCTGTTGGTCTGCTTCTTGCAAAGAAACGGTAAGAATATGTATGCGGAACACAATGCTGTGCTCCCAGGCAATTTGCCGAAATAGGCGTTTTTCAAAGCTTTTTCGCCTGCGCATCTGAAACGGTTGCTCCAGATGTTCTATGCTCTTAGTATACCGGGCGTGTGTGATTGCTCTGTGAAAATCCGCTGGAAATTATCTGAAAAGGGCGTGTTGGATTCCGCAGCGGAAAAATGCAAAAAAATCGTGAAAAAGCAAAGGAATACCTTGCAAAATTGCAGGGCCTGTGCTATAATATAAAAGATACTGGACACAAGCGCCTGTTTGCATCCGGATTGACGCGATGAATTTTTTTGCCGAAAAAAGGTGAAACAGGCTGTCCGGCGGCTTTTCAGACTGCCGCGGATTATTTTGCAGGAAGAAGCGAGGACATCAGATTATGGAACTTCAAAACAACGTTTTGTCTCCGGAAGAACAGGAGCTGCTGCACAGAGCAATTTTCTCCCAAAAGCAGACTGTGCGCGCCTTTGTGCACAGCTACGGCTGTCAGCTGAATGTTTCAGACGGGGAGCGCATCCGGGGAATTCTGGAGTCCCTGGGATATACCATGACGTCCTCCTGGGATGATGCAGATTTGATTTTGCTGAATACCTGTGCCGTCAGAGAAAGTGCAGAAGACCGGGTCTACGGCATCTTGGGTAATATAAAGCAGTACAAGCGGAAAAACCCCGATTTGATTGTAGTGCTGTGCGGCTGTATGGCATCGGAAGAGCATACGGCAAGCTATGTGAAGAGGCACTATCCGTATGTGAATATTGTGTTCGGAACCGGCTCACTCAATCGCTTCCCGGCGCTTTTGCTGGAGCATTTTCAGGGGACGAAATTCGCCTGTGACACCGGAGAATATGACGGTGTGTATGACGGCATTGCCCCCTCACGGGAACACCCGTTTAAGGCGGCAGTACCCATTATGTTCGGCTGCAACAACTTCTGCACCTATTGCATTGTTCCCTATGTCCGGGGCAGAGAACGCAGCCGGAAACCGCAGCAGATTCTGGAAGAAGTCCGTCAGCTGGTACAGAGCGGTTATCGGGAGATCATGCTGCTGGGACAGAATGTAAACTCCTACGGAAAGGATCTGGAAACGCCGGTTTCCTTTGCCTGGCTGCTCCGGCA
>UQYK01000045.1 GCA_900545285.1 uncultured Ruminococcus sp. | reverse complement strand
ACAAAAAGATATTGACGTTTTGCAAAAAGAACGGTATACTAAGTTTAGGAAAATCGGCGTCTTTCAGGAAACACCGGAAAACAGCTGATTTTATCTCGTGAAAACCGTATCAGATATGGTGTCACGGGTAGGGAGAGTTCCCTTTGACGTCCCCTGGGCACCGCCGGTTTGCGGGCAGTGCCGGAACAACAGGGCGCAACATCAATTTATTGGAGGAAGAAAAAATGGCAAAAGAAGAAATTTTTGAAAAGCTGAAGGAACTGGTTGTTGATCAGCTGGGTGTAGAAGAAGACGAAGTTACCATGGAAGCTTCTATGCAGGATGACCTGGGCGCAGATTCTCTGGATCTGGTAGACCTGGTAATGTCTGTAGAAGAAGAATTCGGTGTAAAGGTTGCTGACGAAGATCTGGAAAATATCAAGACCGTTGGCGATATCGTAGATTATATCGAAGAAAACAAGGCGTAAGCGTCTGCGGCATCCGGCAGGATGCGAAAATGCGGGGCGGTGATTTTGCCCCGGCGCGGCACTATGCTGACAAGAGAAAACAAAAACCGGGGATGCCTTGTGCAAATCCCCGGTTTTTTGCGCTTTCGGGAAGAAATGGCCAAAAACATTGACTTTTTTCGTAAAATGGGGTATAATAAAATATACGTGTATTGTGAAAAAACGGCGGACACAGAACGGAAAATCCGAAATGCCGCGAGGGTGTGCACCGTTTGATTTTTGCCCCTTTCGGTTGCATGGAAAAATCCATGCCGTGCGTCCGATGAGATGGAAACGGCGGCCGAAAACGGGCTGGACAGGAAGTAAGTATGAAAATTTGGAAGGAAATTTATCAGTACCGCCAGATGATTTTCAGTCTGGTGAAAAAGGATCTGCGCGGCCGGTATAAAGGCTCTGTGCTGGGATTCCTCTGGACCTTTATCAATCCGCTGATGCAACTGGTGGTGTACACCTTTGTGTTCACCTATATCATGAATGCCGGAATCCCGAAGTATTACCTCTATTTGTTTGTGGCGCTGGTGCCCTGGATTTTCTTCTCCTCGGCCATTACCGGCGGCTCCAGCTCCGTGGTGGCGCAGAAGGATCTGATCAAGAAGATCTATTTTCCCAGAGAGGTTATCCCCATTTCCTATGTCACCAGCTGCTTTGTCAATATGCTGCTGTGCTTCTGCATTATATTCCCGGTTATGATTGTGGCTCATGTGCCTATCAATCCGCTGGCGCTGCTGTGTCTGCCGGTGATTATGATCGTGGAATATTTTCTGGCGCTTGGCGTGGCAATGCTGGCTTCTGCTGTGACCGTGTATTTCCGGGATCTGGAACATATCCTGGGGATTGTCACCATGATCTGGATGTACCTGACGCCCATTTTCTATTCTGTAGACATGATCCCGCAGCGGCTGCGGTTTGTGTATCACATTAACCCCATGTCTTCTGTGATCAGCTGCTATCGGGATGTGCTGTATGCCGGCCGGGTGCCGGATCTGGGCAGCCTTCTGGAAGCGGTAGTGCTGGGCGCGCTGTTTCTGGTGATTGGCATGGCGGCATTCGGCCGCCTGAAAAAGGGCTTTGCGGAGGAACTGTAAATGGCAGAATGGAACAAGCAGGATGATGTAATTGTAGTAGACCATGTGAAAAAGCATTTCAAGGTCTATCTGGACAAGGGACAGAGCTTTAAGGAACGGATTTTGTTCCGGAACCGCCGCCGCCATGAAGTCCGCCAGGTGCTGAAGGATATCTCATTTACGGTAAAACGAGGAGAAGCCGTGGGACTGATCGGGCACAACGGCTGCGGAAAGAGCACCACGCTGAAACTTCTCACCCGCATTCTCTATCCCGACAGCGGCACCATTTCCATTCAGGGCAGAGTCTCCAGTTTGATCGAACTGGGTGCGGGGTTTCATCCGGACATGAGCGGCCGGGAGAATATCTATACCAACGCCTCGATCTTCGGCCTGAGCAAGAAGGAAATCGATGACCGGCTGCAAACCATCATTGATTTTTCAGAGCTGGAAGAGTTTATCGACAACCCGGTGCGCACCTATTCCTCCGGAATGTACATGCGTCTGGCCTTCTCGGTGGCCATCAATGTGGATGCTGATGTGCTCCTGATTGATGAAATCCTGGGCGTAGGCGACGCAAACTTTCAGGCAAAATGCTTCCAGAAGCTGCGGGAGATTAAGGCGAACGGCACCACGATTGTCATTGTGTCCCACTCGCTGGGGCAGATTGAACAAATTTGTGAACGCTCCATCTGGATTCATGATGGTCTGATCCGGGCAGAAGGCCCGGCGCGGGACGTGGATCTGGAATATATGGAATATATGGGCGAAAAAATGCAGGAAAGCGCCCAGAAGGAACTACAGCAAAAGCAAAAACAGAAACAAGAAAAATCTGCGGAAGAAAAGCAAGAGACATCGGAAAAGAAAAAACGCTGGGGAAACGGAAACGCCCGGATCGGAGCGCTCTCTGTCTGTGACAAAAACGGCACGGAACAGCGCGTGTTCCAGACGGGAGAGCCCATCCGGCTGCAATTCTCTTATCAGGTGAAACAGCCGGTGCAGGATGCGGTATTCGGAATCGGTATTTTCCGGCAGGACGGGGTACAGTGCTATGGGACAAACACCCGGATCGACAAGCAGGATGCCTTCGATCTGGAACAGGACGGAACTGTGACCATAGAGCTGGACTCGGTACTGCTGCTGCCGGGCACCTATTTGCTGGATCTTGCAATTGAATGCGGAGACGGAATCCCGGTGGACTATGTAAAAGAGGCAGTCACCATCCAGATGACTTCTGCCGGGGGAGACGTTGGCGTTATGCGGATTCCCCACCGGTGGAAGCGGTCGTAAGGGAAAGGAAGCGGCATGGAACACATCAAGCAAATGCAAACGTCTGTTCAGAATCAAAAGGGATTGAAGGGCTGGCTCAAGCGCAAGCTGTTCGGCAGCGTGCTGGAAGCCGCCGGAAAGGATGACGATATTCTGCTGAAAATTGCAGCAGAAACCAGAGACAATGCTGCAAAATCCATTGCTGCATTGCAGGAACTGGAGCAGCGCATGCGGGCGCAGCAGGATACCTTCCGGCAGGATTTTGAAAATGCATGTGTGAATCTGCGAAACAACAACGCACAGATCAGCAGCATGCAGAGCCAGATGGACTGTATAAAGGTGCAGCAGCGTCAGCTCCAGCGGCAGCAGGCAGAAGCGCCGGCGGCTGTTCCGGCGGAAACAGCCGCGGCTCATGACAGCGCACCGGCACCGGCAGCACCCGCTGGTGGCCAGACCTACGATACCATCGAATATTTTGATTTTGAGAACCATTTCCGCGGTTCCATTGAAAGCATTAAACAGGCGCAAAAGCAGTATCTGCCCTATTTTGAAGGAAAACAGCATGTTCTGGACTTCGGCTGCGGCCGGGGCGAATTTTTGTCTCTGATGCGGGATCAGGGCATCCCGGCAGAAGGCGTGGACTTGTATGCACCATATGCAGAGTACTGCACCATGCAGGGGCTGAAAGCAGCCTGCGGAGACGGCATTTCCTATCTGTCCCGGATGCAGACAGTGGACGGCATTTTTGCCGGCCAGGTGGTAGAACACCTCACGCCGGAACAGATCATGACGCTGTGTAATACCGCTTATGAAAAATTAGAGGCCGGGGGCTGTCTGGTGGTGGAGACACCCAATCCGCTGTCCCTGTCCATTTATACCAATGCATTTTACATCGATCCGTCTCATGTAAAGCCGGTGCATCCGCTGACCATGCAGTATTATCTGGAAAAGGCCGGATTTGAAAACATTCAGGTACTCTATCCGGAAAGCAGCCGGCCGGCACAGCGGATTCCGGCACTGAAAGTTGCCGGAGAAAATGTGGAAGAATTTAACACAGCTATGCAGCAGGTGGCACAGATGCTCTACGGCAGCCAGGATTATGCGGTAATTGCTGTGAAGGCATAATGCAGCTGACAAAGAAAATACGGGATGATACAAAAGGCAACACCGCACAAAAGAAAGGAATTGGATTTTATGGAAAATCAGAACACATCTCCCATTAACGTTTCCGAGATTATGGACGGAATCCGGGAAGAAATTAAGGAAAAGGGCTACAGCAGCGACATGCTGTCCTTTGCAGATGTCCCCAGTGACAGCGACAGCGGCGATTTCAGCGAGCGGTTTGATGCGGATATGCTCCACGGAAACATACAGTACGTCAATGCCAATCACCGGGTAGATCCCTACCGCCCGATTTCCGGCAATCCGGTGGCCGTGTTCTTTAAGAAGGTAATCCGGAAGCTCGTAAGCTTCTATGTAGAACCCTATGCGGCAGAGCAGAGCAGTCTCAATGCCAATATTGCACAGGCGCAGACGCAGATAGAACTGTACATTCAGGAATCCCGGATGCACAGCACCAAGGTGCTGCTGGAACGGATTGAGGAACTGGAATTGCAGCAGAAAAATGCGAAAATTGCCATGGATCAGATGCAGGCACAGATTGCGGCACTTCAGAGCAAGCTGGAGGGCACACGATGAGAGTATTGCAGCTGCTGCCCACAATGGGCATGGGGGACGCAATCGGGAATGACGTGCTGGCACTGGAAAAGGTGCTCCGGGACATGGGCTTTCAGACCGGAATCTATGCGGAGACAGTAGACCGCCGCCTGCCGGAAGGCACTGCGTATACCGTAGACAAAATGCCCCGGCTGAGCGGTGAGGACGTGATTTTGTATCACATGTCTACAGGAACCGACCTGAGCTTTGCGCTGGAAAAGCTGCCGTGCCGGAAGCTGATGATTTTTCACAATATCACGCCGCCCCGCTTCTTTAAGGACTATAATGAAACCCTCACGGAGATTTCTGCGTATGGCATGCGGGGGCTATGTCATCTGGCGGACAAGGTGGACTATTGCATGGCCGACTCGGCCTATAATGCTTCGGTACTCCGGGAGCTGAACTATCAGTGTCCCATTGCGGTGCGGCCGATTCTGATTCCGTTTTCGGATTATGCAAAGGCACCGGATCCAGAGCTGATGGAACACTATTCCAATGACGGCTACACCAATTTTGTATTTGTGGGACGGATTGCGCCCAATAAAAAGCAGGAGGACGTGATCCGTGCCTTTTACTGCTATAAAAAATACTGCAACCCGAAATCCCGGCTGTTCCTGGTCGGCTCGTACAACGGCATGGAGCGGTATTATCACCGGCTGCGCCGCTTTGTGGGCGGTCTGGAACTGGATAATGTGGTCTTTACCGGACACATTCCGTTTTCGCAGATTCTGGCGTATTACCACCTGGCAGACCTGTTTCTGTGCATGAGTGAGCATGAGGGATTCTGTGTGCCGCTGGTGGAGGCCATGTACTTTAATATTCCGATTCTGGCCTATGATTCGTCCGCGATCTCGGATACCCTGGGCGGAAGCGGCGTGCTGCTGTCGTCCAATGATCCCATGGAAGCGGCACTGATGGCAGACCGGGTGCTCCGGGATCCGGGACTGCGCCGGGAAATCATTGCCGGGCAGCGGAGACGGCAGCAGGATTTTGCCTACAGCGAAATCCGAAAGCTGTTTGAACACCAGATTCGGGAATTTTTGGAAATGGTGCCGCCGCGGGAGCCGATGAGACGGCGCAAATTCGGGCGGTAAGCCGGCCGCTTTTCAGAGACCGGGCAAAAAAACGGCAGAGCCTGCCGAAAAGAAAGGACGGAACATATGCAGAAAATCGGATTTGTCATTCCGTGGTATGGGGAGAATATTCCCGGCGGCGCGGAGATGGAGCTGCGGGAGGTTGCCACCCATTTGCAGAAAGCCGGCATGGAAGTGGAAATTCTCACCACCTGTGTCAAGGATTTTAACGCAGACTGGAATGTAAACTATTATGCAGCCGGAACAGCAATCGTGGACGATATTGTTGTACGGCGCTTTCCGGTGCGCCGCCGGGACACTGCCGCATTCGACCGGGTGAACCGGAAGCTGATGCAGGGACAGCGCCTGTCCCTGCAGGAAGAGCAGACCTTTGTGGAAGAGATGGTAAACAGTCCGCAGCTGTATGAGTACATGCTGGATTCTTCGGATGACTACAGCCTCTATGTGTTCATTCCCTATATGTTCGGAACCACCTATTTCGGCATGCAGATCTGTCCGGAAAAGTCGGTGCTGATTCCTTGTTTTCATGACGAGGCCTATCTCTACCTCCGTCTGTTCCGCCAGGCCTATATTCAGGCAAGGGGCATGATCTATAATGCCATGCCGGAAATGGAGCTGGCCGGACGGGTGTACGATTTTTCTTCTACAGAGCAGATCTGTATGGGAATCGGAATGGATACCGACCTGCATCCGGATGCAGAGGCGTTCCGGAAGGCGTATCACATTGAAAAGCCGTTTCTGCTCTATGCCGGGCGGAAGGATACCGGGAAAAACGTCCACACACTGCTGCGGTATTTCGCTGAGTTTAAACGGCGGCAGCCAAGCGATTTGCAGCTGGTGCTCATCGGCGGCGGACAAATTGAAATTCCCGTGTCGGTGCAGGACGATGTCTATGACCTGGGCTTTGTGACTGCCCAGGATAAATATAACGCCATGGCGGCGGCGGAACTGCTGTGTCAGCCGTCTCATAACGAGAGCTTTTCTCTGGTGATTATGGAGAGCTGGCTGTGCGGCCGTCCGGTGCTGGTGCATGCAAAATGCGCCGTAACACGGGACTTTGCAAGACGTTCCAACGGCGGCCTGTACTTCAAGGATTATTTTGAATTTGAGGGCTGTGTGCAGTATCTGCTGTCACATCCGGAAGCGGCAAAGACCATGGGAGAAAACGGCGGACAGTTTGTACGGGAAAATTTTGACTGGGATGTCATTGTGGAAAAATATAAGACATTCTTTCAAAAGCTGACGGAGGAGTGAGAACATGAAGCGAATTGCTCTGGTAAACCAGCGCTATGGCCTGGAAGTGAACGGCGGCTCGGAGTATTATACCCGTATGATCGCAGAACGGCTGGCGAATCGGTATGAAGTGGAAGTCCTGACCACCAAGGCGGTGGATTATACCACCTGGAAGGATTGGTACGCAAGAGACGTGGAGACCATTCACGGTGTCACTGTGCGCCGGTTCCCGGTGGAAAAGCTGCGCGCCAGGGACTTTAACAGCTATAACGAGCAGTATTTGCAGGAGGCGGCCGCCGGACAGCGCAGCGGTGCCAAGGAACGGATCTGGTTCGAAAAGCAGGGGCCGTATTCGCCGGCCTGCATCCAGTACATCCGGCAGCACAAGAATGACTATGATGTGTTTATTTTCGTCACCTATCTCTACTATCTGACGGTGGCAGGTCTGCCGGAGGTGGCGGAGAAGTCGATTCTGATTCCTACCGCCCATGAGGAGCCGTATCTCCATTTTCTCACCTATGAGAGCCTGTTTACAAAGCCCAAGGCGTTTATTTTCCTGACGGATGAGGAGCGAAAGCTGGTGCGCCGGACATTCCCCCGCACAGAGCCGATTCCGTGTGATGTAATGGGCACTGGCGTGGACATTCCCTGTACGCCGGATGCCGGAAAATTCCGGCGGCAGTACGGCATTCAGGACGAATATCTCATTTATGTGGGACGCATTGATGAGGGCAAGGAATGCCCTATGCTGTTCCGCTATTTTATGGAATACAAAAAGCGCTGCGGCGGCCGGCTGAAGCTGGTGCTGATGGGAAAGGCTGTGTGCGAAATTCCGCGGCATCCGGATATTATTCCCCTAGGCTTCGTGCCGGAAGAGGACAAATTCCATGGCATTGCCGGGGCAAAGGCCCTGGTGCTGCCATCCAAATACGAGAGCCTTTCCATTTCTGTGCTGGAAGCCATGGCGCTCTCTGTGCCGGTACTGGTAAACGGCGCGTGCGCAGTCTTAAAGGGACACTGCACCAAGAGCAACGGCGGCCTGTTCTATCACAATTATTTTGAGTTTGAAGGGGCTGTGCAGTATCTCCTCCACCATCCCGTGGAGTATATGCAGCTGTGCGCCAACGCAAGAGCCTATATCAGTCAGAATTATGACTGGAATGTGATTATGCAGAAGTTTTCCAATGTCATTGAGGCAGTAGGCGGTGAATCGCCCCGGATGCGGGAAAGATAAGGCTGTTATGTGGGGCAGGTGCTCTAAAGCGCCTGTTCCCGTGGAAATTTGGGGAAAAGAAAGGCCTGTCTGCACAGACGGACAGGCAGATTAGGAGGAACAAAAACAGGATGAATTTATTTTCTGGAATCGTTTTGCTGGGTGTGCTGCTGGCCTGTGCCGTAGTGGGAATCTGGTGGAAAAAGAGCAATGTGCTGGAAATTCTGGTACTGGGCGTTTCGTTCTGGTTCAGTGCCTGGGTCGTGGCCGGCATGGGTTTGTTTGTACTGGATGCCTTTCGGCTGTTCCGGTGTGCCTGTGCCACCGCCGGATTGATTGCCCTGACGGGAATTGCGGCAATCCTGGTGCGAAGGCTTCGGGATCACACGCCGTGGAAAAAGCTGGCGGAGGTTTCCTTTGACATTCGCCCCTATGGAATACCGCTGCTGGTGTGTGCGGCCGGTGCAGTGCTGGTGGCCGTAAAGCACGGCTTTTTCGGCATGGGACAGGATGAGGGCGTATACCAGACGGTTGCAATCAATCTGATGAACGGGATTACAGACCGGCAGCAGGATTTTGCAGAGTATCATCTGGTTTCCCCGGAGCAGCAGGGCACGTTTGCAGAAAATGTCTATCATCGTCTGATCGGGTATGATATCGGAAATACCAGTTATCCGGAAACGGTGTATGACAACAACGTCAGCCCGGTTTCCGGCATCTATCACGGCATCCCCACCTATGCATCGATTCTGGCAATGTGGGGAACCATTTTTGGCATGAGCCAGATGCTGCATGTGCAGACCGTGTTCTATTTCTGTATCATTTTCCTGACGTTTTTTGTCTGCCAGCACTTTCAGCTGCGCCGCAGTTCTTCGGCGCAGGCGTGCATTCTGACGGCAGCTTCTCCCATTGTAGTATGGGTGGCGAAGTCTGCGCTGACAGAAGGTTTCTTAGGCGTTGTGCTGGCGCTGTTCCTCTATTTTCTGACGGATGCAGACCATCCGGAGCGGCAGTGGATGTCCATTTTGCCGGTGGCGGTGTTCGGCTGCTTCCATGTATCGATTTATACCATGATCCCTATGTTTCTGGTGCTGTACGGCGGTATGTACTGGATTACCGGCCGCCGGAGCTTTGCTGTGCTGATGCCAGTGACGGTTGTGGGATATCTGGTCAGCTTTTTTGCCATGCGGCATGTCCAGCCGTTTTACACCATGAACAACTACAGCCCAATCTTCGGCCTGGGCATTGACCAGAGTGATCTGCCGCGTCTGATTCCTGCGGTCTGCGGCGCTGCACTGGTGCTCTGTGTGGCTTATGTGCTGCTGACACATCTTTTCGTGCACAAGAAGCATCCGGAACGGAATGCGGTGCAGCGAATGGAGGGCATTCGCACCTCCGCCACCGGATTCGTTCTGGTGGAAATTCTGCTGGTGCCGGTTGTTCTGTATATTCTGCTGAAATGCATTACCGCAGAGGCTCCCCGGGCAGAATTTACCGGGACGGCATTGTGGGGCTATGCGGCATGTGTTGGTGTGATTCCGCTGCTTGCGGCATGGATTGTAGGCATAATTCGTCCCCGGTTTTACCTGGAATCCCCACAGCGGCTGGTAATCCTGGTGATGGCATTTTACTGTATCGCGTTTTATTCTGCCTTCCTCCGGTACCAGGTGCAGTATTTCTACTATTATGGCCGTTATCTGGCACCGTTTTTGCCCATTGCGGCAGTCTTTACGGCTCTGACGCTGGATCGGCTCCGGGCACGGGTGACAGTTCCTGTGCTGGCTGCCGGTGTGGCAGTCTTAGCACCGTATGATCATTTCCTGGCGGTGCAGCAGGATGACACCCGGTTACAGTGGGATGTCCTGGAAGAGACCACAGAAAAGATTCAGTCCGGCGACTGCGTCATAGTAGACGGAGATTATATGTGGACGATGTATCTGCCGATTCGCGCCATGACTGGTGCGGCCGTTTATCCGGTTCTGGATGATCTCACCGATCAGGCGGCGCAGCTGGATCAGCAGTATGACACTGTTTATTATCTGGGACTGGGGGAATGGACGGATGCCTTTGAATCCCAGTTCCGCCTGGTGTATTCCAATGATGTGATGCAGTATTATGATGATAATGTCAGCGGCCGTGTGGGAATTCTTCCGTTTCCGCTGGAATATCAGGAGACCCCGTCCATTGTCAAGCTGTATGCCTGCCAGTCAGAGCAGCTGTCCTATCCGGCTGTGACCAGTGCTGCGGAACGCTACCGCGGATTTGGCGTGCTGGAAGGGGAGTTCTGCTGGTCAAATACAGAGGATCCCTCGGTACACTGCTACCTGGATCAGCGGCAGTACACCCTGTCCCTGGAGCTGGGCTGCGGCATTTCTCTGGATGCACTCCAGATGCAGCAGTATCCCATTCAGGTGGATATTAACGGAAAGAATGCCGGAACCCTTGTGGTAGACAGTTTCAATAACGGCGGCACCATTTCGCTTTCCGTGCCGGCAGAGTTGATACGGGACGGAGAAAATGTGGTAACATTCCACAGTACGCTGTGGAATGCGGATAAGATTGCACCGGGTGATATGCGTCAGCTGGGATTTCCGCTGAAATCTCTGACCTTTACACCGGAAGACTGACGCACGGCGGAACAGACGGATACGTTTTCGGAAAGGATAGAAATTATGAAGCTGATTATACAAATTCCCTGCTATAACGAGGAAGAAACACTGGAATTGGCATACAATGATCTGCCCAGACACATTGACGGCATTGACACCATTGAATATCTGATTATCAATGACGGCAGCAAGGATAAGACCGTGCAGAAGGCCCGGGAGCTGGGCTTTCACCACATTGTCTCCTTCCGCCGGAACAAGGGACTGGCACGGGGCTTTATGGCTGGCATGGATGCCTGTCTGCGGCTGGGTGCTGACATCATTGTCAATACCGATGCGGACAACCAGTACTGTGGCGCAGATATCGAAAAGCTGGTGCGCCCCATCCTGGAGCGAAAGGCAGATATGGTAATCGGAGAGCGCCCCATTGATGAGACGGAGCATTTTTCCTGGAAAAAGAAGAAGTTCCAGCATCTGGGCAGCTGGGTTGTCCGGGTGGCATCCCGTACCGATGTTCCGGATGCGCCCTCCGGCTTCCGCGCCTATTCCAGAGAGACTGCCATGCGGATGAACGTGGTAAACGAGTACACCTACACCCTGGAAACCATTATCCAGGCCGGTCAGAGCAAGATGGCAGTAGCCTCTGTGCCCATCCGAACCAATCCGGAAACAAGACCGTCCCGTCTGTTTTCCAGCATGTGGCGGTATATGAAGCGCTCTGCTTCTGTTATCATCCGCTCCACCGCAATGTACCGTCCGCTGCAATTCTTCTGCACCATCGGACTGATTCTCTTTGTGCTGGGGCTGGCAGTGGGAATCCGCTTCCTGGTATACTTCTTTATGGGAACCGGCGGCGGCCATGTACAGTCTCTGATTCTGGCATCTGTCCTTTTGATGATCGGCTTCCAGACCATTACGCTGGGGCTGCTGGGGGACACCGTTGCCGCAAACCGGAAGCTTCTGGAAGATGTGCAGTACCATGTTCGAAAGATGGACTATGACGGCAATCCGGAGACACAGACACCGGATGATGCCGCACAGGAAGAACAGGAGAAGTAAATGAAAAAGAGATATTGGGGATTGGCGCTGTGCGCTGCGCTTTGTGTGGGAATGCTGTCGGGCTGCTCCTGGAACAGCGGTACTGTTTCCGGAGGAGCCGGCGCCATTGCGGAGAAGAAAGAGCATGATTCTTCTGCGGAAAAGACAGAAAAGACAGAGAAACCCGAGGATTCCACAGAACCGGAAACGGAGGAAGTGACACAGACGGAAACAGAGGCGGAAACCGAAATCTCTGCCGCAGAGACAGCCGCTTTCGGAGAGCTCCCGGCGAATGAAACCAAAACGGTGACAGACGCTACCGGGGACTTTTCCTATACCGGGGAACTGATGTGGATTGGAGACGAAGCACACGGTTTTCTCCAGGTTCCGGCATCCTTTCATAAATTCCAGGACACCGATGTCAGCGGCCTGGTGCAGTATTGCCAGGATCCGTACAATGTCGTTACCCTGCAAAAGTATACCGATGTTGACAGAGACACTGCTGCCAATACAATCTATACCGCTTTGCAGGGGGACAGTGGCTGTGAAGATCTGCTGGCATCCCAGGTGACGCTGGGTGCCTATGATGCCAAGCAGATCGCAGGGTACTATCCGGCCACACAGCAGTTTTTAGTGGCGTGGATTGTAGAAGACCCGGAGAATCCGAAAAGCAGCTACTATCTTGCCATGGAGTTTACAGAAAACAGCAGGGACATGATGGGCTGTTCTTCCACCTTTACGTGTCAGAAACCATAAAATTACAGAATCATGCATTGGAAAACAGGGCAGATTGTCTTTCGGGACGGTGCCCTGTTTTTTGTATTCTGTGAGGGAAGCCGTACACTGCCTTTTTAGGAAGAAATCGCAAGGCTTTCACATAATTTCCATACTGGTATGGGATAATACAGACAGAAAGAAAAAAGCACGCGGGGAATTGGGTACACGGAATTGCGGCGCAACTTGAAAATCTGGATGCGAAAATGAATGCATACAGGTTTCGAAAAAATAAATGCTGCAAGGAAACAAAAGGAGTATGAGGCATGAAGAAAAACATCATCCCTGGGGTACCAAATCAGAAAGGAAGCGTGTGGCGTATGCAACAGAAATTTTTTCACTGGGCAATGGTAATGGCAGTTGCAGCGGCAGTTGCCTGCACCGGGTGCTCACAGAATCGTACAACAGACAGCGGAACCGCAGAAAGTGCAGTGACGCAGGTAACAGAAAGCGCGGAAGATCAAACAGAAACAAGCGGCATCAGCGGCCAGGCGCTTTCCAGCGTCCAGAGCGGCACAATGGGTGTCACAACAGATACAGAAGATGAAACCGATACCTATGACAGCTTTGATGCAGAAATCACATTAAAGGACGAAGATACCAAAGTCAAGGGCAATACCAAGGCAGTTACTGTGGATGGCAATCAGGTGACCATTACGGCCGGCGGCACCTATTCCATTACCGGTTCCCTGACAGACGGCCAGCTGCTGGTGACCGGATTGGAAAAAGTCAAGCTCTACTGCAATGGCATGCAGATTGCCAATTCCAGCGGCCCGGCACTGGTTTGTCTCAATGAAAAGCGCACCATTTTATCCCTGGCAAAGGATACAGAAAACCGGCTGGAGGACGGCAGCGGCTATTCCGAGGAAGAAATCAGCGGAAAGAACGTGTCACCCAGCGCACTCTATGTCCAGGACAAACTGACCATCAACGGAACTGGTTCGCTCACCATCAACGGCAACTGCGCAGACGGCATTGTGTGCAAGGATGTGCTGAAGCTGATGGACGGAACCATTACAGTTCAGGCAAAGGAAAACGGCATAAAGAGCAAGGAATGCGTGGCCTTGTTTGGCGGCGATGTTGCCGTCACTGCCGGAAATGACGGCGTAAAGGCAACAGAAACCGGTGATGTGACAAAGGGCTTTTTGCAGTTCGAGAACGGCAGCCTTTCCGTTCAGTCCGGCGGGGACTGCTTACAGGCGGAATCCCTGGTGTGGATTACAGACGGGGACTATAGCCTTACCAGCCTCGGCACCACAGAAGATGCAGGAACAGGGGATTCCGTCAGTGCAAAAGGCATTCACTGTGCCGGAGATATGGAACTGGGCGGCGGCATTCTGACCATTGATGCGCCGGAGGACGGTATTCACTGCGGCGGTACGTTCCAGATGGAATACGGAACCCTGACCATAACCAGCGGAGAGGACGGCGTACAGGCCGATGGTGACCTGCTGCAAAGCGGTGGGCAGATGAACATTACCACCACAGGTACGGTAGCCGATTCCTCCAAGGAGGAGTTCAGCGGCGGAATGGCACCCGGCGGTGACGGCAGTGCTCCGGCAGACTTCTCCGGCGGTACTCCTCCGGAAATGCCCAGCGGTGAAGCCCCTTCCGGCAATCCGCCGGCGCGGCCGGATGGCAGCAATTCTTCTGAAAACGGCACCGCTCCCACAGGCAATCCCCCGGAAAAACCGGACGGCACCCAGCCTGCTTCCCCTGAAAATAACATGACAGCGGACAATTCTGTGACAACCGCTGCGCAAACCGCAGCACAACCGGCAGAAACAAAGGAAACTACAACCACAGCAGTATCCGATACACAAACAGATACCGCAGCGGACGCTTCCAGCAAGGGCATCAAGTGCGGCGGCAATCTGACCATGTCCGGCGGCAGCTGTACCGTGAATGCCACCGATCATGCGGTACATGCATCCGGAACCGCGGAATTTTCCGGCACAGATCTGGATTTGACCTCAGATAACAAGGGTATCAGCGCCCATGGAAATCTGACTGTTTCTGACGGCAATATTACCATTCAGCGCTGCACAGAGGGCATTGAGTCCAAGGCAGAAATGGAGATCGCCGGCGGCACAATCCGGATTTTGGATGCCTCCAATGACGGACTTAATACCGGCGGCAATGAGGGCAGCCACGCTATGACTATTTCCGGCGGCTATACCTATATCTGCGCAGACGGGGACGGCGTGGATTCCAACAGCACCTGGACTATGACCGGCGGCACTCTGCTGGTATGCGGCTCCACCAGCGGCGGTGATGGCTCTCTGGATGCTAACGGCACCATGACATATTCCGGCGGTACGCTGCTGGCGCTTTCCAGCAAGGGCATGATGGAATATCCGGAGAACGGATGCCTGGTGGCAACCAATTGCAGCGCTGCGGCCGGGGACACCATTACCATTGTGGATGGTGACGGAAATGTGCTGGTTTCGCTGATCTCGCCGAAGGCCGTTTCAGATGTTATCTACGGCATTGGTGACGGAGATGCGTCCAGCTATCAGATCGTCACCGGCGGCACGCTGAGCGGCAGTACGCCCAATGCAGACGGCTATGCAGAAGGCGGCACATTGACCGGCGGTACCTCTGTTACCGCAAACGGCGGCTCCGGCAGCCGGTTCGGCGGCGGAAATCCCGGCGGCAGACAGCCAGGCGGCGGCCCCGGCGGTGCACCGAACGGCATGGCACCGGGACAGGATGCAGAAAATCCCAATGAAAATTCCAGTGATTCTGCCGGAACAGCTGCATAAAAAATCATGCGATTCCCAAGAGTAGTCTTCTTGAACCATAACAGCGCACGGCGCTGCAAAACCGATCTGACAATACGGTTTTGACGAGAAACGGCGGCATACTGCAAGAAAACATGCAGGTGCCGCCGCTTTTTTTCGGGATTTGGACGCAAAAAAGCACCTTTCCAAATTGGAAAAGTGCTTTTGTTTTTTTCAGTATCAACACTGCGATTAGTCGCTGACATACGGCAGCAGTGCAATGTGTCTTGCACGCTTGATGGCAGTTGTCAGTTCACGCTGATGGAATGCACAGGTGCCGGTGACTCTGCGGGGCAGAATCTTTGCACGCTCAGTCATGCACTTCTTGAGCTTTGCAACATCCTTATAGTCGATGCGCTCTACGCGATCTACACAGAACATGCAAACCTTTTTGCGGGGGCGCTTGCCACCGCGCTGAGATCTTTCTCTCTCCATGCTGATATATCCTCCTATCTGCAATGCGGTATTTCATTTCGCGCTCTGATTAGAAGGGAACTTCGCCGTCACTGAGAATTTCTTCAAAATCACCCAAATCGCCCAGCTGTAAGGAGCCCGGTGCGCCGGAATTTGCCGGTGCCGGTGCTGCGGCAGGCGCTGCCGGTGCAGCAGGAGCAGGTGCCGCCTGTGCATAAGCGGGCTGCTGATATGCACCCTGATAGCCGCCGCCGTTTTCCTGTGCGGAACGCTTGGATTCTCCGAAAGAAACGTTGTCAGCCTGAACATCCATGCTGTAGTGCTTGACGCCATTCTGGTCGGTGTAGTCGCTGTTGCGCAGACTGCCCTCCACAATGATCATACTGCCCTTATGAAAATAACGGCTCACGAATTCAGCCTGCTGTCTCCAGCAGGTCACGCTGATAAAATCAGCCTCCCGCTCACCTGTCTGCTTATTTGCAAAACGGCGGTCAACGGCCACGCGAATCCGACAAACCGGAACACCGCTGGGTGTCTGCCGGAAATCCGGATCAGCACAAAGCCGTCCCATCAAAATCACTTTGTTCAGCATATCGGTTCCTTTCTCATTCAGATCTTACTTTACAGTTACCAAAGAACGCAGAACGCCGTCTGTAATGTTCAGAACACGCTCTACTTCTGCCGGAACATCCGGAGTGGACGTAAAGGTATACAGTGTGTAGTACCCGTCCGGCTCATCGTTGATCGGATATGCCAGCTTGCGCTTGCCCCACTCATTTACTTCGTCCAGTGTGGCAGCAGATGCAATCTTTTCCCGGAACTTTTCTACCAGTTCCTTTGCAGCATCTTCCCCGTTCTTCAGACTGAAAACCGTCATCAGCTCGTAGGATTCCTGTTTCTTTGCCATACTCAATACACCTCCTT
>UQYK01000044.1 GCA_900545285.1 uncultured Ruminococcus sp. | reverse complement strand
CCGAGTTATATAATATTAGTTATTCGGAAATTGTAAATGCAATTGCTTTCTTTTCACCGCAATCAGACTATTCAACCGAACACGGTGTAAAAGGTGAGGAATATGAAAATGTACTTTTCATTATTGGGCGAGGATGGAATAACTATAAATTTGATGAACAAGTCTATTTAGATCCAACGAATTTGTCAGGAAAAGAATATGATGTCTATATTAGAAATAGAAATCTATTCTATGTCTGCTGCTCAAGATCTATTAAAAGATTGGCAATATTTGTAACTGTACCAATTAATGATGAATTTGAAAGCTACTTGGAGAAAATTGTAGGTAAAGATAGTATTTTTACCTACAACCATTTTGTTAAGCAAGATTAGTTAAAACATTAGGTTCGACTTATCAATATTTGGGTGATGAATAGTTTTTATGAAAGCGAAAATTGTTCAAAAAAGTAATAGTTATAAACCTGAAGATATGATGGTTGCTCATAAAGCGATAAAAGCAAAGTGGGAGCTACTACGTAAAGATCTTCAAGTAGGTAAATATTCATTTGATGATGAATCTGAAGCAACCAAAAGTAAATTTCTATCAGAATTTGATAGTCTCTTTACGACTGATGGTGGAGAAGAATACTTCTCAAAAACTTTAAGCGATGTATGTAATAATGCTTATCTAATCAGAGGTACTATTCTTGGAGAGACTGAACCCACGCCAAATGGAAATCGATTTATTCCAAATTCACAGTACATAAAAGATGATAACAGGTTTAGTCCTAAAGGTGTGGAATGGCTATATTTAGCTTTAGGCTACCCTAAAGCCAAAAACGGAAAAGATAAAGCACGTAGGTGTTCCGAAAAGGAGTGCAGAGTAATAACCGGTAATAGATTTGCTTTGTGTGAATTTGGAGCAACTAAACATGATGCTAAATTAGTTGACTTAACAGTAGGAGATACATGGTCACCCACACAGCAACAGCAAGAGATAAGAAGGCTGATAAAAAGCCAGCGTAAAAAGAACCCATTTATTGTGGAAACTGAAATACTTGAACAACATCCGATTTGCAAAAGAATGATTGTCGCAGCTTATGCAAATATAATATCAAGTGAATTATTTGTTCCACTGAATTCAGATAATAAAAGCTTAATCTACGCACCATTTCATTGCATTGCTCACTATTTTCAGTCATTAGGGTACTGTGGAATTATCTATAAAAGCACAGTATATGATAAAGGTAAGAATCTTGTTTTGTTTAACAAGAATTTGGCTATTCCTATTGAGAAAAGCATCAAAGTCTATACTATATAACAAAGTTCACAGACCATAATAAAAATCAAAACTACCCGTTAAACGGGTGGTTTGAGTAAGCCCTATAAGGGCATATTACGGACACTGCCCCTTAAGTGGGCTGAGAAAGGTCTGCCAACTGCATTTCATTCTCAGCTACCCCTTAAGGGGTATTCTTTTTTATTTCTTACTGTTCTTTTTTCCGGTAAACGGATCTACTGATTCAAACAGACTCAATTGATCATTTGCAATATCGTCCTGCAACTGGTTTCTTATGTATTCTTCTATTCTCTTCTTATTTTTCCCTACTGTATCCACATAGTATCCTCGACACCAAAAATGTCGATTTCCATACTTGTATTTCAGATTTGCGTGTCGATCAAATATCATCAATGAACTCTTTCCTTTCAGATACCCCATAACTTGTGCTACACTATATTTTGGCGGTATTGATATCAACATATGGATATGATCTGGACACGCTTCTGCCTCTATGATTTCGATTCCTTTCTGCTCACACAATTTCCTCAGTATTTTTCCAATGTCCGTTTTTATTTGGTTATATATCACCATTCTTCTGTATTTCGGTGCAAATACCACATGATACTTGCAATTCCACTTCGAATGTGCTAAACTATTTATATCGTCTCTTTTCATGACGATACCTCCTTTGTTTTTTATTGTTAGGTTGGCAGACCTTAACCTTATTATAACTCTGGAGGTTATTTTTTTCTACCCATAGCTTTAAGCTTTTTGAACCCCCAGTTAAACTGGGGGTTTTCATTGTACAATAAAACGGCTGCACCCGAAGGCACAGCCGTTGATCCTCAAATATAAACCATACACTCAAACACCGCTTCTCTCGCCATACTTATGAAGCAGTTTTCAAGACCGAGCATTTTCTCAGCATCATTTGCGAAAACAGCTTTCTGATAACAACTGTCGGTCTGCTTCCAAAGCTTCACCTGACGGGAGATAGCATCATTGACTTTCAGTTCCATATCATCGAGGTACTTCATGATCTTGCCCTCGTTGACAAGCCTGCGAAGCCTGTCGGGACAATGGCTGTCAGAGAAATGAAGATGATACCTGATGAAGTCGGTGTTGTAGGTCTTGCTCTCCTCGGTCTGCGTATCGGCGTTGAAGTGGGTGACGGTAACAGTGTTAGTGTCAAGCTTCCACAGCGGAACGTATTTCTTTTTCAGTGGGCTGTATGCGGTATGTTCGCTCTTGTATCTGCTCATAACTCACACCTCCTCATTTCCGCTGAAATAAGACAGCAGGCTTTCCTTGTTGACGAGATACTTGCCACGGACACCCTCACCTGTTCGGAACGCTTTGATCTTGCCTTGTGCTATCAGCATACGGATAGAATGCTCGGAGATACCTTCGATCAGCGCGATACACTCCTTGATAGTCAGCATTCTGACCGACTGTGCAGGAGCTTTGACAGGCTTTGATGATGTTGCAGGCTGTTCCTGCACTTCTTCCTCGGCGGTCAGTTGAAGCAAGAGGTTAATGATTGTGTTTACGATCTCACGTTTTTCTGCTATTGTCATAATGATTTTCCTTTCGTGGGCGGAGTTCTCAAAGGCTCTCACCACAGTTCTCAAATTTAGTACAGAGATATGCAATAGCGTGGTCAATTAAGGTCAAGTAGTGGTCAACTTGGTTACAAGAGGACGGCAGAGACTTTGAAATCCAGCAGAACCGCAGTTCTTGTAACTCAATCCAAACGCCGTATTTACGACATTTTCTAAAGATAATAATAATTTAATGCAAGATGCCTGAATACCCGTTCCGGGTTAGTTGAACATTCGGGGTTAACTCAAAGAGATAATTTTGTCCCGTTTGGGAGTACTGAAAACCACCTGTTTTGCGTTGTTTTTGTCGTTTCGATTTTGCCTAAAATAGGGCAAAATTCAAGTGGCAGTTAACACGTAACCAATAAAAAATTTAAAGGCATCTGTTCTTTGAACAGGTGCCTTTTCAATCTTATTTATATGTAAAAAATTAATTTATGGAGGCAATGATATGAGAAAATTTGATTCTATTGAAGAACGTCTTGATTACATTGAATTTAGACAAACACTACTGTTTGATAATGATTCTGTAAGTAGATTGTTGTTTGAATATGAAATAACTGGGGGCGAGTATGCTAAAATAATGGATTTAATGGACAAATACAGAAAAGAAATTGAAAAAGGTAACTTTGTTAATAGTAGTGCTTTTGAAACACAAATATACCAGATCGTTCCTTCCAGACAGAATGATTATCATTTCTGCGAATACATTTCAAAATCATTTATGGATGAAGGAAGATGGGAAGAGGTATTTCCTGCATTATATGGAGATAAACCAAAATATTCATATTTAAGAGGTTGATTTATGGACTGTTGGGGTGCTGTAGGGACTATTTCAAGTATACTTGGAATTGTATCATTTCCATTTGCCATATACGAATTGATAACTATAAAAACACGTGTTAAAAAAGCACAAGAAAGTATGAAAGAGTTGCTTATACTAAAGGATTATCAGACAATATCAGAATTATCTAATACATGTTCTAAATTGCAGGAAAGTTTATCTCGTATAATTGGAAACCATAGTAAAAAGGGAGTTACTATGGATTCGGTTAAAGGGCAATGTCAAGCTATAATTGGTGAATTAGATAAGTGCATTGTGGACACGCCTTCTCAACACGAGAAGTTAACTGCCTTATTTATTAATTGTAAAAAAGAAGTTCAAAATTATGTTGAAAAATGCAAACTTGATCATTTGAAAGATGCTCAGGATTACCTGTATTCTTGCATTAGTTTTTTAAAACAATTGAGTGCTTCTACCTTAAGTGAAGAGGCAGAACGAATTGCTCAGAGAGAATAAACCTTAAAGCCGCTGGGAACTACATTCAGCGGCTCTTTTAAAATTGTTATTGTTTGAACAAACTCTTAGCTCTAAAAAAGTCGCATACCAAAGACACCACCGTCTTGTATGCGACTTTTCTGTTCCATAAAATCAAATGTGGAAAAACCTGTCCGCCGTTTTAATTCTGCCCTGTCCTTTTATTCCACCGCCGGTGTAACCAATCCGTTTTCATCAATGGAAATGTGGTAGGCAGAGGAGAGATCTTCCATGTTCCGGAAAAAGGTGCTCTGCTCTTCCGGCGTGCCATAGTAGATAACCTGGCAGTTTGTCTGCCGTGCCGGGATCAATTGCAATTGCGTTTCGTGGGCATCTGCGGTTCCGCTGATGTGCAGCTCTGCCAGCATGGTGTCCATGGACTTGCCATTGAACCAGTAATTTCCCATGGAGTAGAGAATGGGCTTTCCGTTGTAGAATTCGATTCCCTGTAGACAGTGGGTGTGATCGCCGATCACAGCGTCCGCGCCGGCATCAATCAGACCGTGCCCGGTTTCTGTCTGATATTCTTCCTGGTAGGTAGCGGTTTCCACGCCCCAGTGCATGTAAACCACTACATAATCCGCATTGGCAGAAGCCTCTTTGGTGCGCTGATACAGCAGCTCTGGTTCTACTGTCCGGAATACGCCGGGGCTGTTTTCCGTAGCACCTTTGGTCTCTTCCACCCATTCTACCCGGGTTCCGGACAAGAATGCCACGGTAAATCCGTCTAATTCATAGTAGTAAATGGAAGAGGCTTCGTCCAGATCCTTTCCGGCACCCACATAGGGAATGTTTGCATTTTTCAGAGTGTCCAGGGTATCCAGCAGGGCATCCTCGCCGTAGTCATAGGTGTGGTTGTTGGCCAGGGAGACAATATCTACCCCTAAATCGTGGAGCACACTGACATTGGCCGGATCGCCCCGGAAGGTAAAAGGCTTTCCGGGGAGGGCAGAACCGCGTGTGGAATACTGGAACTCATTGTTGATAAAACAGATATCCGCATTCTGCATGGTCTGCACCATAACCGGATCAATGCATTGGGTGATATCCTTGTCATGATCCAGCCAATACTGTGTGGTGCGCGCTCCGTCAGCTACGCTGATATCACCGGAAAAACAGAGCGTGTAATCAAACGGCTCCTGGGGCGGTTCAGTGGGCGTTTCTTCTGCCGTGCTGCCGGAATCCGCCCCGGCGTTTTCTGTGGCAACCGGTGTCATACCCTGCGCACTTCCCGGCGCATAGGCTTGTTGAATCCTGGTGGCTTTTCGCGTGCCATGAATGGACAGAATCACAATCAGCAATGCCACCGCAAGCAGACTGATAAAAATGACAGGCAAAAATTTGCGCCCGCGTTTTTTCTTTTCAGATCTTTTTTCAATGTACATGTAACAATTCCTCTCTTTGTGCAGTTCATTTGACAGAAACAGACTTCTTCATATTTTACCATATTTACCGGAAAATGTCTATGGAATAATTTCCCGAAAATGCGGCAACCTGTTTTGAAAAAAACGTGACATGTGCTGAAAAAGCGTTTTGTCACCCAGATTCTTTCGTGAAATAGGTGTCTTTTATTTTGAAATCTACGGTTATTCTGTCAAAATGCAGAGGAAAATGCGGCTTTTCGAAAAAAACAGAAAGCGCTTTTAAAATTGCGTGGAAAAATTCACGATTATGTGGTATACTTTATGTGTTAAAAATGGAGCAGTCCGGGCAGAAGACAAATTTTGCTGTTCGCTGCTGCGTCCGTTCGAAGGAATTGGTACGCTATCATCATGTACAATTGCTTTGGAAAACAAAGAGGAGGTATCTTTCATGAAAAAGGTGCAGTTTACAGAAACTGTTTTGCGGGATGCCAATCAGTCCCTGATGGCAACCCGACTGCCCTATGCAGATTATGCCGACATTTTGCCGGTAATGGATCAGGCGGGGTATTATTCCATTGAATGCTGGGGCGGTGCAACATTTGACTCCTGCCTGCGTTATCTGAACGAAGATCCGTGGGAGCGCCTGCGGAAGCTGCGGAAAAATCTGCCGAACAACAAGCTCCAGATGCTGCTGCGCGGCCAGAACCTGCTGGGCTATAAGCACTATCATGATGACGTGGTAGAAAAGTTCATCGAGCTTTCCATTAAAAACGGAATTGACATCATCCGTATCTTCGATGCGCTGAACGATTTCCGGAACTGTGAAACCGCACTCAACGCAACGATGAAGTATGCAACCAAGAACACCATCGCTTCCGGCTGTATCTGCTACACCCAGAGCCCGGTGCACACTGTAGAAAAGTATATTGAAATGTGCCGGGAAATCAAGCGCATGGGCTTCCAGACTATCTGCCTGAAGGATATGGCAGGCACTATGACACCATATGAGGCAGAACACCTGATCAAGGGCATCAAGGACGCAGTAGGCGATATGCCGCTGATTCTCCACACACACAGCACCACAGGTATGGCTTATATGACACTAACAAAGGCCATTGAATCCGGAATTGACGTTATCGACACGGCAACATCCTGCTTCTCCGGCGGTACTTCTCAGCCGTCTACAGAGACCATGTTCTATGCCTGCCAGCAGTATGGTATTGAAACTGGTCTGGATGAGGGCAAGATCAATGCTGTCAATGATTACTTCAAGCCGATCAAGCAGAAGTATATCGACAACGGTCAGATCAACCCCAAGAGCCTGGGCACAGATGCACAGGCACTGGTATATAAGGTGCCGGGCGGCATGCTGTCCAACATGATTGCCAATCTGACAGACATGAAGGCAATGGACAAGTTTGATGCAGCACTCCAGGAAATCCCGAAGGTTCGTGCTGATATGGGTTATCCGCCGCTGGTTACACCGCTGTCTCAGATGGTGGGCAACCAGGCTGTTACCAATGTGCTGGTTGGCGAGCGCTATCGTCAGATTTCAAAGGAAATCCAGAACTATATCAAGGGCGAATACGGCATTGCGCCGGCACCGATCAGCGAAGAGCTGCAAAAGAAGGTGCTGGGCGAAGGCGGAAAGCCGGTAGACTGCCGTGTAGAAGACCAGAAGCGCACCGGACAGGAAATGGAAGATGCAAAGAAGGCACTGGGCGATCTGGCAAGATCGGAAGAAGACCTGATGAGCTATATCTGCTATCCGGATCAGACTGTGAAATTCCTGGAAAACCGGAAGGCGCAGGAAGAAAACGAAGCAGTCTATACCATTGAAGCAATGGACTAAGGAGGGTGTTCTATGCCACAGATTGGAATTCTGGCAAGTAAAATGAGCATCGGAGATGCAGCCATTACCGCTGTTTTTGGCTATGTTGTTGTCTTTTTCGGTCTGCTGCTGCTGATGCTGGTGCTGCATATTATGGCAGCCGTTTTCAAGAGCCAGGCAAAGAAGAAGGCACAGGCAGAAGCTGCGGCAAAGCCGGAGCCGGCAGCAGCCGCTGCACCGGAACCGGAAAAGCCTCTGGCACCTGGTTCCGCTGGCCATATCAAGCGTTTTGATGTTCCGGATAAGGAAGCAGCCATGATTATGGCGATTGTTGCAGATCAGATGGGACGGCCGCTCAACGAGCTGCGCTTTTTGTCCATCCGTGAGGTAAATGAGGAGGCAAACGAAAAATGAAGTATAAAGTTACGCTGAATGATAAGGTATATGAAGTAGAAGTAGAAGCAGGAAAGGCTGTTCTGCTGGATGAATATGAAGCGTGCGCACCTGCCCCGGCCGCAGCTCCTGCTGCTGCACCGGCACCGGCTGCCGCTGCTCCGGCACCTGCCCCGGCCGCAAAGGTAGATCTCAAATCCGGCGAACCGGTGAATTCTCCGATGCCCGGCAATATCCTGCGGGTAGAGGTAAAGGAAGGCGACACCATTCAGGCTGGTCAGCTGCTGGTTGTGCTGGAAGCCATGAAGATGGAAAATGAAATCCTGGCACCCCATGACGGCACGGTTGCACAGGTAGTGGTTTCAAAGGGCTCTGTTGTAGAAACTGGCTCACCTCTTGTCGTTCTGGCGTAAAGGAGGGGTTTGCATGAATATCATTGAAACCCTCCAGAATCTGATGAATGACTCCGGTTTCGTCAGCTTTTTTGCAGACGGCGGCTGGAAGAACCTGGTCATGATTGCGGTTTCCTGCCTGCTGCTGTATCTGGGCATCAAAAAGCAGTTTGAACCGCTGCTGCTGGTGGGCATTGCCTTCGGCTGTCTGCTGGTCAATGTATCCAACTTCTTTGTGGACGGTGTCAGTTCCTCCAATGCGCTGTACCATCCGGAACTATGGAACGCGTTCCTGGAAGAAGGCGGAGAATACTATCATAGCTATGGACACATCATGGCAAACGGCGGCCTGCTGGATATCCTTTATATTGGCGTAAAATCCGGCCTGTACCCGTCCCTGATCTTTCTGGGCATTGGTGCCATGACCGACTTTGGCCCGCTGCTGTCCAGCCCGAAGAACCTGCTGCTGGGTGCGGCTGCACAGATGGGCGTATTCCTGGCATTCTTCGGTGCAGTTTGCCTGGGCTTTAACGGCAACCAGGCTGCATCCATTGGTATTATCGGCGGTGCAGACGGCCCGACAGCCATCTTCCTGACCAGTAAGCTGGCACCGGATCTTCTCGGCCCGATTGCCATTGCAGCATATTCTTATATGGCGCTGATCCCGATGATTCAGCCGCCGCTGATGAAGCTCCTGACTACAAAGAAGGAACGGGAAGTCAAGATGGAAATGTCCCGTCAGGTCAGCAAGACCGAAAAGATCATCTTCCCGATCGTCGTTTCTCTGGTGGTTATCCTGCTGCTGCCGTCCACCGCTCCGCTGATTGGCTGCCTGATGCTGGGCAACTTGTGGCGGGAATGCGGCGTGACCGAGCGTCTGTCTGATACCGTACAGAATGCACTGATGAACATTGTTACCGTATTCCTGGGCATCTCTGTTGGTGCAACTACCGTTGCTTCTTCCTTCCTGACCCTGAATACCCTGAAAATCGTGGTACTGGGTCTGCTGGCATTCTGCTTCTCCACAATCGGTGGTCTGCTGGGCGGTAAGATCATGTATATTGTAACCGGCGGTAAGGTAAATCCGCTGATCGGTTCTGCCGGTGTATCCGCAGTGCCGATGGCTGCCCGTGTTTCTCAGAAGGTTGGTCAGAAGGCAAATCCGTCCAACTTCCTGCTGATGCATGCAATGGGGCCGAACGTAGCAGGCGTTATTGGCTCTGCTATCGCAGCAGGCTTCCTGCTGGCAGTATTCCGCTAAGCAAAGCAAACGGATTCTACAAAAAACAAATGCGTCTGTATAGACTCTGAAAATCAGCGGCTGTATCCGGCACGTACTGACATGGATTCCTACGGGGAACAATGGCAGGCATCCGGGTGCAGCCGCTTTTTCGGCGAAAAAATGGGCGCACCGGACAAATTGCGCGTTTTTTCTGGAAGAGGGAGAAAAGGAAACGGCCGAATTCTTGTGCATATCGCTGAAATCAGTGCCGCGTACCCGGATAACCACAATTCGATTGCATTCCGGAAAAAATTGTGGTATAATGAATGCAACAAATACGGAAAATAGGTGAGAAAAATGCGGATTTTGCATACAAGACCAGATGAAGACGGCTATTTCATGCCGGCGGAATTTGAACAGCATATCGGCTGCCTGATGATCTGGCCCACACGGGGAGATTCCTGGCGCAGCGGCGGCTGGCCGGCAAGAAAGGCATTTTGCGCTGTGGCATCTGCCATTGCAGCTTCTGAGGAAGTGACTATGTTGGTTGATCCGGCACAATATGAGACTGCACGCGCCATGCTGCCGCCGGAGGTGCGTCTGGTGGAAATGACAACCGATGATTCCTGGGCACGGGATGTGTGCCCTACCTTTGTCCGGAATGCAGCGGGGGACTTGAGAGGCATCGACTGGGGCTTTAATGCCTGGGGCGGCCTGGAGGACGGCTTGTACTTTCCCTGGGACAAGGACAACCATGTGGCCAGAAAGGTCTGTGATCTGTATCGGGCGGATTCCTATGACTGCCGGGACTTTATTCTGGAGGGTGGCAGCATCCACAGCGACGGCCAGGGCACAATTCTGACAACAGAAGCATGTCTGCTGAGCCGGGGACGCAATCCGCAGCTTTCCAAGGCAGAGATTGCAGAAAAGCTGTGTCAGATGCTGGGGGCACAAAAGGTGCTCTGGCTGCCTCGTGGCATCTATGGAGATGAAACCAACGAGCATGTGGATAATATCTGTGCATTTACAGAACCGGGACATGTGGTTCTGGCATGGACAGACAACCCGTCCGATCCGCAGTATGCCCTTTCCCACGCCTGTGATGCATATCTGCGCAGCCAGACGGATGCCAGAGGGCGGGCAATCCAGATTACCCATCTGCCCATTCCGGAAAGCCCGGTTTGCATTACCGAGGAGGAGTGCCGGGAACTGGATCTTTGGGACGGCGAGCCGACACGGACACCGGGAGAGCGGCTGGCGGCCTCTTATGTGAATTTCTACATTGCCAATGCTGCTGTTGTGGTGCCGCAGTTCGGGGATCCTATGGATGAGACTGCGTGTGCGATTTTGGCGGAGGCGTTTCCGCAGAGAAAGATTGTTCCGGTTGCTGCACGGGAGATTCTCCTGGGCGGCGGCAATATTCATTGTATCACCCAGCAGATTCCTGCCGGGGAGAGGAGTGTTGAAACATGCGTCAGAGAAAAGTAAGTGCGATTCAGATGGCCTGCACCGCAGACCGGATGGAAAATTGTCAGAAAGCAGATCGGCTGGTACGGGAAGCGGCCGCAGCAGGTGCCCAGATTATCCTGCTGCCGGAGCTGTTCGAGCTGCCGTATTTTTGCCAGGAGCGCCGCTATGCGTCCTACGGCCTGGCCTGTACCCCGGAGGAGGATCCGGCAATCCGCCTGTTGCAGCAGACGGCGGCAGAGCTGGAGGTTGTGCTGCCGGTGAGCTTTTACGAGCGCGCCGGTACAGCGCTGTACAATTCCGTTGCTGTCATTGATGCAGACGGCAGCATTCTGGGGATTTATCGAAAAACCCACATTCCGGACGACCATTTTTATCAGGAGAAATTCTATTTCACGCCGGGTGACACGGGCTTTCGGGTGTGGAATACCCGGTATGCCAGAATCGGCGTGGGAATCTGCTGGGATCAGTGGTTTCCGGAGGCAGCGCGCTGCATGGCGCTCCAGGGCGCAGAGCTGCTGTTCTATCCAACCGCAATTGGCTCAGAGCCGATTCTGGAGGTGGACAGCGCACCGCATTGGCAGCGCTGCATGCAGGGACATGCGGCAGCCAATCTCATGCCGGTAATCGCCGCCAACCGAATCGGAAGGGAAGAGATTCACCCGGATGCGGAAAATCAGAACCAATCCTCTGCCCTCTGCTTCTATGGCACCAGCTTTCTCACAGACGGCACCGGCGCTGTGGTACAGCAAATGGGACGGGAGCAGGAAGGCTTTCTGCTGACGGAATATGACCTGGATGAGCTGGAAGAAATGCGGATGAGCTGGGGCGTGTTCCGGGACAGACGGCCGGAATATTACCGTGCAATCAGTAGCCCGGCACCGGTTATGCTGCCGAAATCTCCGGAAAAATAAGCGCTTTTTTCAAATAGACATATGAATATTGTCATGGCAATTGTGATAATATGGTTATTTTTTCACATGGAATTTGTGCAGTTTCAGCTGTTTCGTTCGGGAAGTTTTGTGCACAGCGCTGAAAATTCGACACTTTTTTCGGCATTGGTAACAAAAGGATTGACACAGCAGAAAAAAATCGGTATAATAAAAAATGGATTCATGACATTTTGATTACAATCGGCAAGAGATTTTAGCCGATTTGATACGAAGGCATACCATGATGGGCATATTAACCGGAACCCATCTGACGCGAAAGGACGTGAAACCCATGGCGCTTCGACTGCGCAATTTATTGCTGGCGGCTGCCGGCGGCGCACTGGCCGCATTGTGGACAGGCTCCCTTGGTGCAGCAGCAGATGAAATCAACGTCGATACAGTACCGGCTGTGCTGAACCGCTTTGTCATTACTGACAGCGGAAACCGTGTATTGACCGGCAGTGTTGCTTCTGACGAGGTTACCCAGGCCGGCTGGTACGTATCAGAAGATGACAGATTGTTTTATTATTACAGTGACGGTACCTGTGCGACAGAGGAAACCACACTGGACGATGGTTATACATATGTGTTCGCCGCAGATGGTACCTTAAAGACTGGCTGGCAGATGGTAGACGGAAAGCGGTATTACTACAGTGCTGAGGCCGGCACACCGGAATTTGGCTGGCTCTCTTATATGGATCATCTCTATTATGTAGATGAAACCGCCGGAAAACTGACTGGTGTACAGACAGTAGACGGTGTTCCGTATACATTCGACAATTATGGCAGCGTACAGACCGGCTGGATTACCTATGAGGACGGCAGCCTGTACTATTATGATGCCGATGCACAGCCTGCAAATGGCTGGACAGAACTGGACGGCAATACCTATTATTTCACAGCCTCCGGTGCTGCAATGGGCATTACCACAGTAGATGGTATTCTCTATGATTTTGATTCCAGCGGACGACTGCAAACCGGCTGGATTACAACAGATGACGGTACCCTGTGGGCAAATGCACAGGGAGAACTGGCAATTGGTCTGACACAGATTGACGGAAAGACCTATTCTTTTGATGCAAACGGCATCATGCAGACCGGCTGGGTAAATACCACATCCGGTACCTGCTATTTTGATGCAAATGGTGTTATGCTGACCGGCCTTCAGCTGATTGACGGAAGCGTTTATGATCTGAACAAACAGACCGGTGCAATGGAAATCGGCTGGCAGACCATCAATGATGCAATTTACTACTTTGGAACAGACGGCAAGATGGTAACCGGCTGGATGGATGCCACACAAGGTAAGATTTACCTGTCCGACAAGGGCATGGTGTATGGCCTCCAGAAAATTGATGGAAAGACTTATTCTTTCTCCACCGAAAACGGCGTGATGCAGACCGGCTGGCAGACTGTAAACGGCAAGCTGTTTTATTTCAATGAAACTACTGGCGTTGCAGAAACAGGTTGGAAGGAAGAAAATGGCAAGAAGCTGTACCTCACAGAAAGCGGTGCGGTGACTGGCCTGAAAGAAATCGGCGGAAAAAAGTATTATTTTGATCTGTCCAGCTGCACAATGCAGACCGGCTGGATCACTATCAGCGGTACTTCCTACTACTTTGATCCCACGACAGGTGTTATGACACAGACCGGACATCAGCCGGTTCAGCTGGATGCACCGGATTATAAGCAGTTTGACAGCAGATGGGCAAGCAAGAAGATCGGTTATTCCACCATTAAGCAGGTAGGATGCCTCACCACAGCAATTGCGATGAAGTATTCTTATGAAACCGGGGTGGAAACAACACCGGATAAAATGGTGTCAAAGCTGAGCTACAGCGGAGACAATCTCCTGTGGGTGTCTTACACCAACCTGGGCTATACCATGGAATCCCCGTCCAATAAAACGCTTTCACAGGCGGATATGCAGAAGATTTATAACTGTCTGCAAAATGGAAAGCCTGTTATTATCGGAGCAAAGAAGTCCAGCGGCGGCCAGCATTATGTACTGGTGACCGGCTATACAGGTTCTACAGGATCCAGCTTTACCCTTTCTGATTTTGTAATCAATGATCCGGGTTCCAGCACACGCAAACGGTTGAATGAATTCTTTGCTGTGTATAAAAGTCTCTATCGGATTATTTATTAGTACGTTATAATTTATGAGCCGTCATCAAAGGGATGACGTGCTTCCGGGCGTAGCGTGTCCGGGTTTATCACAAGTGCATATTGTGGTCTTGTTTCCTCGCGGTAAAAGCCTGCGGGGATTTTTTGATGCATAATGTGAATAGAAAAGCGTATCAATGCATCAAAAAATCAAATAAAACGAATTTTAAATGATTGAGAATGGAAAAGCAAGGAAAAACTTAGGCTGTGTACAAAAGAAAATTGTATATGCTCCGCTGTATCATATATATTTCCGTGCTTTTTCCACAAAATAACTTGACATTTTCATAGAAAAATGTTATACTAAAAACAATGGCGTAAAGCGATTTTTGTGAAGAAAGGATGAAATGTCATATGAAGAAATTGCTTTCTCTGATTTCAGCTGCGGTTTTGGCGTTTACCGGAACAGCGGCTGTGGTTCCTACGGCTGCTGTCACGGCAGAAGAGGCCAACACCACTTATAATTATGGTGAAGCACTCCAGAAATCCATGTTTTTCTATGAGGTGCAGCAGAGCGGCGTAAAGCCGGATTGGAACGAAGTCAGCTGGCGCGCAGACAGCATGACCAATGACTATGTGCCTGGCGGCTGGTATGATGCCGGAGACCACCTGAAATTTACCCTGACCAATGCGTATTCTGCGGCATTGCTGGGCTGGGGTCTGCTGAACTATGGCGACGGCGTGGATAAGGCCGGCCAGCGGACAATGTATGAGAATAACTTGCAGTTCGTGCTGGATTATCTGGTGGGCTGCGATCAGGGCGACAATATTGTGTACATGATTGGTGAGGGCTCCTTTGACCATGTGTGGTGGGGCGCCGCTGAAATGTATATGAATAAGTATGAGCTGATGAAGGGTGAAACGGAGCGCCCGTACTATACCTGCGAGGACAGCTGTATTGAAGCGGATATGGCAGCGGCACTTGCTACCGGTTATCTGAATTTCAAGGATTCCAAGCCGGAAAAGGCTGCGGAATATCTGGAACACGCAAAGGATCTGTTTGACCGTGCCGACAAGCTTCGCGCAATCGGGGACGACCCGGAAGAGAAGCCGTATTACAAGATCACCACATTTTATGATGATCTGTTCTATGCTGCAAACTGGCTGTATATGGCAACCGGCGACCAGAAGTATCTGGATCTCTGCAAAACTGACTATATCCCGAATCTGGGAAAAGAAGAGCAGTCCAGCGAGATGAAGTATACCTGGGGCATGTGCTGGGACGATGTGATGCAGGGCGGCGTGCTGCTGTATGCGATTAACACCGGCGAATCCCAGTGGAAAGACCAGTTCACCAAGCATCTGGAATTCTGGACGACTGGTTACGGCGGCAAGCAGATCACCTATACACCGGACGGTCTGCCGTGGCTGTTCCAGTGGGGTTCTCTCCGCCACGCTACCACGACTGCATTTTTGGCATATGTGGCAGTCGATCAGCTGTATCAGGACGATACCGCCAAGGCTGAAAAGTACACTAAGTTTGCTGACGATGTCATGAACTACTGCTTCGGCGACAACTCCAAGCATTTCAGCTATGTTGTCGGCATGGGGGACGATTATCCCCAGGCATGGCACCACAGAACTTCCAGCGGCGCATGGAATGACAAGTGGAGCAATATCGGCCAGACCGAAGGCGAGGACGCAAAGCCCCACGCACACATTCTGTACGGTGCACTGGTCGGCGGTCCGGATCAGAAGGACAACTATTCCGACAAGATCGGCGACTATCAGTATACTGAAGTTGCGATCGACTATAACGCCGGCTATACCGCAGCACTCTGTGCAATGGTAGAAAAGCACGGCGGCACCTCTGACCCTGACTTCCCGCCGACTGAGACACCGAAATGGGATGAATTCTTTGTCAAGGCTTCTGTGAACCAGTCAGCTTCCAGCTATACAGAGCTGAAAGTCTTTGCCATGAACCACAGTGCATGGCCGGCAAGAACCGTCAAGAACTTGTCCTATAACTATTATTTTGATATCAGTGAGCTGGTAGAAGCCGGCTATTCGATCGATGATGTTTCCGTAAAAATCGGCTATGATCAGCATAGCAGCGATAAGGGAAAGATCTCAATTTCCGATCCGATTCAGTACAGCGGCAATATTTACTATGTCAAGCTCTCCTTTGCAGACGGCAGCGTTGTAATGCCGACCGGACAGTCAGAGCACCGCAGTGAGTGCCAGTTCCGGATTTCCATCCCGGATAATATTCAGGGCGTTTGGGATCCGACCAATGACTATTCCTTTGCCGGACTGGAACAGGGCGGTGAAGATGCAATGGTTGTCACCGATCATATCACCATGTATGACGGCGATACCCTGATCTGGGGTACAGAACCGGACGGCAAAACACCGGTTGTAACCACACCTACTACAAAACCGGCTGTTACTACCACAACGACAACTACTACCACAACCACCACATCTTCTGCAACCGTTACCTCAGAAGAAGCACCGGTGACTACACCCGATGTAACAACAACGATCGAATTCGGAAAAGGCTCCTATTCCTTTAATCTGGATGATCTGGGTTTGAATGCAGGCGATCAGCTGGTGCTGCACCTGCAGGTACTGTACTATGACGGCGCAGCATCGGATTCCAATAGCTATTCCAATACCTATACAGTTTCCGGTTCCTGGAAGGAATCTGCATCCGGAACCCTGGAAGCAGGCATCAATGATATTACACTGACTGCGGCCGAGGCAATGGATCATGTTACAGTATCCGGAACAACATATTTTGCCAAGGTAATCCTGAAGGATTATGAAATTATCCGTGCCGGAAGTACAACCACAACTACACCGGCTGTTGTAGATCCGGATATGCTGTATGGGGATATCAACCTGGACGGCAAGGTAGGACTGGTGGACGCAGTTCTGCTGAATAAGGCGGTAGCCGATGTCGTAACGCTGAATGATCAGGCCAGAAAGAATGCAGACTGCAATGCGAATGGAGAAGTCAACGGAGAAGACTCCATTGTGCTGCTCCAGTTCCTGGTACAGATTATTGACGTACTGCCGTTTACAGAATAAGACAACTACTTTCTCCTTTTCTCTTTTCAAAAAAGGACTGCTGCGAGATGTTTCGCGGCAGTCCTTTTTCATTTTTTTGCAGTTTTGGATGCGTGCATTTTAGAACCTGTCTTCACAAGAAATATGTGTGGATTTTCGAGCATAATTTTG
>UQYK01000043.1 GCA_900545285.1 uncultured Ruminococcus sp. | reverse complement strand
TGCTTGTATTGTCTATAACATTGAGAATCGTGAAGAATAACACAACTTCCAGTTTTTCCACATGAGAAGAACACATAGCGGGCAACTGTGCCGGTGAAATTTACAGCGGATTGACTGCGTTGAAGTGGTATAGTATAATAGTTATCAATCGGAGCTTGGTGGTGATGCTATAGTGGAAGAAGCAGAAAAATCATTTGTGAAAAGATTTATCAAAAAGGAAAAGCAAGACAGACTCCTTTTTGAATTAAGCGGAAAGAAACGGCAGCACGGAATAGAACGTTTTTGTCACAACGCAGAAGATATGATAGATACGGAAAGAATCGTTTACAGCGGAAACAATCTACTCCCCGACGAAATTCTAAAAATCACAAAGCAGTACAAAGTGCCGGAATCCTGTTATATTATTGCTTATCAGAAAGAGTTAGATAAAAAATACGTTTCATTGGCAGATGCATTCAATCTCGTGCTGGGGAATGGTATGGCAGCTATTATAGTATGTGATAATTTCGTCATAATTGAAACAGAGCAGTGTTTCGGCACACCGTTTCGTTATATTTTACACGGATAAATTCCAGTTTTCAGACAACAAAAAAGCTGTTGTACCAAACAAATGGTACAGCAGCTTTATATATATCATAGAGTTTCAGAGAACCGCTTACTTCACAGCACCCTTTTTGATCGACTCGATCAGACCGCCGTTTGCAATAATGGTCTGGATAAATTCCGGAAACGGTGCCACGTGGAATTCCTTGCCGGTGGTGACATCGCGAATGATGCCGTTGTCCAGATCTGCTTCCACCGTGTCGCCCTCGCTGATAGCGTCCACAGCCTCCGGACACTCCACGATCGCCAGACCGATGTTGATAGAGTTCCGGTAGAAGATGCGGGCAAAGCTCTTGGCAATGACCAGAGCAATGCCACTTTCTTTGATTGCAATCGGAGCGTGTTCCCGGGAAGAGCCGCAGCCGAAGTTTTCGCCGCCGACCATGATGTCGCCCGGTTTCACGCGGCTGGTGAAGGTGGTATCCAGATCTTCCATGCAGTGAGAAGCCAGTTCCTTCTTGTCAATGGTGTTCAGATAACGTGCCGGAATGATGACGTCCGTGTCCACGTTGTCGCCGTATTTGATGACAGTTCCGTTCAGTTGCATGATTACAGTACCTCCTTCGGGGAAACGATCTTGCCGGCAATGGCACTTGCTGCTGCAACCGCCGGACTTGCCAGATATACTTCAGATTCCGGGTGACCCATTCTGCCCACAAAGTTCCGGTTTGTGGTGGAAACTGCACGTTCGCCGGCAGCCAGAATGCCCATGTGTCCGCCCAGACACGGGCCGCAGGTCGGGGTAGATACTACGCAGCCAGCCTCGATGAAGTCCTTCAGCAGACCGTTTTCCATGGCCTTTAGATAGATTGCCTGGGTTGCCGGAATGATGATGGCGCGGACATTCTTTGCCACTTTTTTGCCGCGGATAATGGAAGCAGCTTCTTCGATGTCCTTGTAGAAACCGTTGGTGCAGGAGCCGATGACAACCTGATCGATCTTCACCTCGCCCACTTCGTCAATGGTGCGGGTGTTGCCCGGCAGGTGCGGGAATGCCACGGTGGACTTGATCTCGGACAGGTCAATTTCGATAACTTCATCGTAAACCGCATCTTCGTCAGCCTTATAGATAACCGGCTTGCGGTCGCTGTGCTCTGCCACGAATGCCAGTGTCTGATCGTCTACCTCGAAGATACCGTTCTTTGCGCCAGCCTCAATTGCCATGTTGGTCATGGTCAGACGGTCGCTCATGGACAGAGAAGCCACGCCCTCACCAGTGAATTCCATAGAGCGGTACAGAGCACCGTCTACGCCGATCTTGCCAATGATGTGCAGGATCACGTCCTTGCCGGAGATGTACGGGTTCAGCTTGCCCTTGAGAACAAACTTGATAGCAGACGGCACCTTGAACCAAGCCTTGCCGATCGCCATGCCGCATGCCATATCGGTAGAGCCGACACCGGTAGAGAATGCACCCAGTGCACCGTATGTGCAGGTGTGAGAGTCTGCGCCAATAACAACGTCACCGGAGACAACCAGTCCTTTTTCCGGCAGCAGGGCGTGTTCGATACCCATTTGACCAACATCGTAGAAGTGGGTGATTTCCTTTTCGCTGCAGAAGTCGCGGCACATCTTACACTGTGTTGCAGCCTTGATGTCCTTGTTCGGGGCAAAGTGATCCATGACCATGGTTACCTTGTCCTTATCGAAAACGTTGTCCTTGTTCAGCTTGTTGAATTCCCGAATTGCAACGGGAGAAGTGATGTCGTTGCCCAGTACCCGATCCAGATTGACCAGTATCAGCTGACCGGCTTCGACAGAATCCAGGCCGGCGTGTGCGGCAAGGATTTTTTGTGTCATTGTCATACCCATAGGGGAAGTTCCTCCTTTATGTGATTTGCTGTATTTTCTTAATCCATCCGGTTGATGATCGCACCCTGATCCGCAGAGGAAACCATCTTGGAATACCGCTTCAGATAGCCGGTGAGGTTTTCCTTGACCAGAATCTTGGTGGTCTTTTTCCGTTCTGCCAGTTCCTCGTCAGAAACTTCCAGCTGAATGCTGTGGTTCGGGATGTCAATGGAGATGATATCGCCGTCCTGTACATAGGCGATCGTGCCGCCATTGACTGCTTCCGGAGAAACGTGACCGATCGCTGCACCGCGGGTCGCACCGGAGAAACGGCCGTCTGTGACGAGGGCAACGTCCTTGTCCAGTCCCATGCCGGCAATGGCAGAGGTCGGGGAGAGCATTTCCCGCATGCCCGGGCCACCGGCAGGGCCTTCGTACCGGATGACAACCACATCGCCCTTGACGATCTTGCCGCCGGTGATCGCTGCAATAGCTTCTTCTTCGCTGTTGAACACCTTTGCCGGTCCCTTGTGTACCAGCATTTCCTTGGCAACGGCGCTGCGCTTTACCACGCAGCGATCCGGAGCCAGATTGCCCTTGAGGACAGCAATGCCGCCGGTTTCACTGTACGGCTGATCAATCGGGCGGATGATATCTGTGTTCTTATTGATACATCCCTTGATGTTTTCTGCCATGGTCTTTCCGGTAACAGTCATGACATCGGTATGGAGCAGATTCTTCTTGGTCAGTTCGTTCAGAACGGCATAGATGCCGCCGGCTTCGTTCAGGTCTTCCATGTATGCGTGACCTGCCGGAGCAAGGTGGCAGATGTTCGGAGTGCGTGCACTGATCTGGTTGACCATGTCCAAATCAATCTTGATGCCGCATTCGTTGGCAATTGCCGGCAGGTGCAGCATGCTGTTGGTGGAACAGCCCAGTGCCATATCTGCGGTCAGTGCGTTTTCAAAAGCGTCTGCGGTCATGATGTCACGGGGACGGATATTCTTTCGGTACATATCCATAACAGCCATGCCGGCCTGCTTTGCCAGCTTGATACGCTCAGAATATACGGCCGGAATGGTGCCGTTGCCCTTGAGTCCCATGCCCAGTACTTCGGTCAGACAGTTCATGGAGTTTGCGGTGTACATGCCGGAGCAGGAACCGCAGGTGGGGCAGGCGTTGTTCTCGAACTCCTCTACATCCTCCAGCGTGAATTTGCCGGCAGCATAGGAACCGACTGCCTCGAACATGCTGGACAGACTGGTCTTTTTGCCCTTGACGTGGCCGGCCAGCATGGGGCCGCCGCTGACAAATACAGTGGGGACATTCACTCTTGCTGCGGCCATCAGCAGACCAGGCACGTTCTTGTCACAGTTCGGAATCATAACCAGCGCATCAAAGTGGTGTGCCAGCGCCATGCATTCTGTGGAATCTGCGATTAGGTCACGGGTGACCAGAGAATACTTCATACCCACATGACCCATGGCGATGCCGTCACAGACTGCGATTGCCGGGAAAACAACCGGAGTGCCGCCGGCCATGGCTACGCCCAGCTTAACGGCTTCTACAATCTTGTCGATGTTCATGTGTCCCGGTACGATTTCGTTGTAAGAAGAAACAATGCCGACCAGCGGACGCTGCATTTCTTCCTTGGTCATTCCCAGTGCGTGGAACAGGGAACGCTGGGGTGCTTTGTCTACACCCTCACAGTAAAAATTACCGCTCATTTTTTTCACCTCATATATTTTTCGAAAAAAGTGTTTTTCCGTGTGTCACAATGGATTGGATTTGCGGATTGCTCCGGATTCAAAAACTGCTTTCCTGATATTGCGTCAGGAAAGCAGTTTTTTGCATTATGGTTTTATCCCTGCGTATCCCATCGATTTAAAAATGGGGGATGCTGTAGCAAACGTGCTGATTAGTTGTTGATCAGCTTGTCTTCGCCGTTCCAGCTGTACAGCTTACGAATTTCTTCGCCAACCTTTTCAGACGGATGCTCAGCAGCCAGCTTACGCATTGCACGGAAGTGTGCCTGACCGCCTGCTTCGCTCATATCCAGCAGGAATTCCTTTGCGAAGGAACCATCCTGAATGTTCTTCAGGATCTGCTTCATGGTCTTCTTAGTCTCTTCGGTGATCAGCTTCGGGCCAGTGATATAGTCGCCGTATTCCGCAGTGTTGGAGATGGAGTAACGCATGCCTGCGAAACCGCTCTGGTAGATCAGGTCTACGATCAGCTTCATTTCGTGGATACACTCGAAGTAAGCGTTTCTCGGGTCATAGCCAGCTTCGCACAGTGTTTCGAAACCAGCCTGCATCAGAGCGCAGACACCGCCGCACAGAACAGCCTGTTCACCGAACAGGTCAGTTTCAGTTTCGGTACGGAATGTGGTTTCCAGAACGCCGGCTCTTGCGCCGCCGATAGCCAGACCATAAGCCAGTGCCAGATCCTGTGCCTTGCCGGTAGCATCCTGCTGTACGGCAACCAGGCACGGAACGCCCTTGCCAGCCTGATATTCAGAACGAACGGTGTGACCCGGTCCCTTCGGAGCGATCATGGTAACGTCAACATCTGCCGGCGGAATGATCTGACCGAAGTGGATTGCAAAGCCGTGTGCGAACATCAGCATATTGCCCGGTTCCAGGTTCGGTGCAATGTCCTTCTTGTACATTGCTGCCTGCTTTTCATCATTGATCAGAATCATGATGATATCAGCCTGCTTTGCAGCTTCTGCTGCGGTGAATACTTCGAAGCCCTGTGCCTCAGCCTTTGCCCAGGACTTGCTGCCCTTGTACAGACCGATGATTACTCTAGCCTTGTCGCCCAGAGATTCCTTGGCATTCAGTGCGTGTGCGTGGCCCTGGCTGCCGTAGCCGATAACAGCGATAGTCTTGCCATACAGCAGTGACAGGTCACAGTCTTCCTGATAAAATACCTTTGCAACATGATCCATTGTGAAAGACTCCTTTGAATAAATTTGGGTTTCGGAAACGGCAGTTTTGCCTGTTTCCGGCGCAGTACCGCCGATTTTTCGTGCAGTCTGCTGATCCGTTATTGGTATAGACAGCTCACGCATCTTTCAGGCATGCGCTGCCTCTTTCAAGAGCAACCAGGCCGGTGCGGCACATTTCCATGATGCCGTACGGTTCCAGCAGCTCAATAAAAGCGTTGATTTTGGAGGAAACACCGCGGATTTCAATGACCAGTGCTTCCGGAGAATAGTCTGTGATTTTGGCGCGAAAAACGTCAACCACCGACATGATATCCTGCCGCTTTTCCGGAACATTGCACACCTTAATGAGGAGCAGTTCCCGGACAACGGTCTGATCCCGTTCCATGACTTTAACGGTTTTCACATCGTACATTTTTTCCAGCTGCTTGACAATCTGGTTGCAGATTGCGCGGTTGCAGTGGGTGGAAATGGTAATGCGGGAAAATTCGGGAGATTCCGTTTCACCAACGGTCAGGGTATCAATATTAAATCCTCGTCTTGTAAACATGCCCGAAACACGGGACAGTACACCGGAATGGTTTGCAACGAGAACGGAGATTACAAAGTATTCAATTCTATCCATGACAGCACACCCCTTTACATTGCAGAAATATCGACGATAATATCATCGATGCTGCCGCCGGGCGGAAGCATCGGCAGAACAAATGCATCACAGTCAATGGCACAGTCGATGAGAACCGGGCCGTTTTCTGCAAATGCCTTCGGGAGAATCTCCTTCAGTTCTGTGATATTCATTGCGCGATAGCCCGGCATGCCAAAGGCCTCAGCCAGTTTGACAAAGTCGGTTTTCCGCTCCAGTGTGGTGTTGGAATAGTGCTTGTCGAAGAACAGGGTCTGCCACTGACGCACCATGCCCAGAACGCCGTTGTTCATGATGAAGACAACGACCGGTGTCTGATTGGAAACGGCAGTTGCCAGTTCGTTCAGATTCATGCCGAAGCTGCCGTCACCAGTGACCAGAACCGTCTTTTTGCCGGTGGCAGTTGCAGCGCCGATGGCTGCGCCCAGGCCAAAGCCCATGGTGCCCAGACCGCCGCTGGAGATAAAGGTACGGGGCGTTTCAAACGGATAGTGCTGTGCCACCCACATCTGATGCTGTCCTACATCGGTTGCCACGATGGTGTCCTTATCGGCCACTGCGGCAATAGCATCAATTGCGGTAAACGGAGTAAGCTCTTCCGGATTCTGTGCTTCCAGCTCCTTGGTTTTTTCCTGAAGCTCAGATACCCGTGCCATCCATTCCGGATGTGTCTGCTGGGGCAGCTTTTCTGTCAGCTTTGCGAGGATTTCCTTCATGGAACCGGCGATGCCCAGCTCTACCGTAATATTCTTCTGAATTTCAGAAGCGTCAATGTCGATGTGAATGATCTTTGCATTTTTCGCATACTTTGCAGTATTGCCGGTACCTCTGTCGCTGAAGCGGCAGCCGGCTGTGATGATCAGATCTGCTTCATTCTGTGCAATAGAAGAAGCATAGTGACCATGCATGCCCTCCATGCCCAGCCAGCGCGGATTAGAGGTAGGAACAGCGGAAATGCCCATCATGGTGCAGCCGATCGGTGCGTCAATCTTTTCTGCCAGTGCCAGAACTTCTGCACCGGCGTTGTCAGTAATGGCACCGCCGCCGATGTACAGATACGGCTTTTTCGCAGCCAGAATCATTTCGACAGCCTGTTCGATTTCGCATGCGTCCGGAGAAGGAACTACATCCTTTGCAACCGGAGCCTGTGCTGTGTACTCATACAGTGCATTCTGCACATCCTTCGGAATGTCTACCAGAACCGGGCCGGGTCTGCCGGACTTTGCAATATGGAATGCTTCCCGGATGGTGTCTGCCAGATCTTCTACACGCTTTACCAGGAAATTGTGCTTGGTAATCGGCATGGTAACACCGGTGATATCTACTTCCTGGAAGCTGTCTCTGCCGATCAGAGAGTTCGGCACGTTTCCGGTGATTGCTACCAGCGGAACAGAATCCAGATATGCTGTTGCGATACCGGTGACCAGATTGGTGGCACCAGGGCCGGAGGTGGCGATGACAACGCCTACATTTCCTGTTGCGCGGGCATAGCCGTCTGCTGCATGTGCTGCGCCCTGTTCATGTGCAGTAATAATGTGATGAATTCGATCCTGTGCCAGGTACAGGGCATCGTAAATATCAATGACCTGTCCGCCCGGATAGCCGAATACTGTAGTTGCGCCTTGTTCAATGAGCGTTTCTACAATGATTTGTGCGCCTTTTAATTTCATGTACTTTCACCTTTTATGTAGATTTGAAAAATAAAAACAAATTGGATTGGCAGGATGCGTCAAAGCAGACCCGAAACGTATGCCGCAGTGCAGCATGCTTACAGCCAGAGCGCCGCAGTTCCTGTACAGCGCCTCTTCTGTATAAAAAAAGCCTTCGGCTGTTGTACCGAAGGATCCCAATCATCATGCAAGCGTTGCGGCAAAAGAACAGCCGTTCGCATTTTTCTTTGGAACCACGGTGTGTACAGCACGAATTCCGCTCCGGGTCAAAATGACTCGAGCTACTAGTTCCACGATAATCACTCGTGCTGCCATACCGCTGTACATGCTGTGCACATCCTTTCCAAAGAATTTTGCCGTTTTCCGCAGGCGGCATTGCTGCACGCCGTTGCTGTTCTCTTGTGTTTAGTATAGCACTTCATATTCTCAATTGCAAGCACCTTTCTTCGCTTTTTACATTTCAGATGCTTTTTGTTCAATAATTATATGATTTCTGCTTTAAAGCCGTTATTTTTCATTGGAATCGAAAGAATTTTTGAGAAAAAGCTTGACAAATCACAAGGGGATTGCTATAATGAAAGAAACAGTATGAAATGTACTGGCGTATCATGAAAAAGGCGCAGAAGGGAAGAGAAGAGGGTGCTCCTGCATTGCAGAGAGCCGGCGGAAGGTGTGAGCCGGCAGCAGAGCGTTCAGGATAACTGGTCCCTGAGCCGCAGGCGGAACGCACATTTTGGTGTCAGTAGGCTGTGCCGGATACTCCCCGTTATCAGAGTGCACATTGTCAGATGTGATGAGCGGGCGCACGTGCTGCGTCAAAAAGAGTGGTACCACGGAGAAAATGGATCTTCGTCTCTTTTATACATGCCGGATGGCTGTATGAAAGGGGCTTTTTTTGTTGACAGAAGAGACCGCAGGTCACACACCGAACAGAAAGGAATGTATGTTATGAAAAATGTTGAACAGTATGCTCCCCAGTTCTTTCCGGTAAAGAATCCGCCGATGCGATGGGCACAAAAAACCATGATTGAAAAGCCGCCGATCTGGTGCAGCGTGGATCTGCGTGACGGCAACCAGGCACTGATTACGCCGATGAGTCTGGAAGAAAAACTGGAATTTTTCCAGTATCTGGTGAAAATTGGATTCAAGGAAATCGAAATCGGCTTTCCGGCTGCGTCTGAAACTGAATATGAATTCTGCCGTACTTTGATTGACAACGATATGATTCCGGATGATGTCACCATTCAGGTACTGACACAGGCGCGGGAACACATTATTGCCAAAACCTTTGAGGCATTAAAGGGCGCCAAGCATGCCATTGTACATCTGTACAATTCCACATCTGTTGCACAGCGGGAACAGGTGTTTAAAAAGAGCAAGGAAGAGATCATAAAGCTTGCGGAATTTGGCGCAGAGCTTTGCAAAAAGTATCGGGAACAGACAGAGGGACATTTCCGGTTTGAATATTCTCCGGAAAGCTTTACCGGAACTGAGCCGGAATTTGCACTGGAAATCTGCAATGCCGTGCTGAAAATCTGGGATCCGACACCGGATGATAAGGTGATCATCAATCTGCCGGTTACAGTTTCGCATTCCATGCCCCATGTCTATGCAAATCAGGTTGAGTACATGAGCGACAATCTCTATAAGCGGGAAAACGTGTACATTTCCCTGCATCCGCACAATGACCGGGGATGCGCTGTGGCAGACAGCGAGCTTGGCCTGCTTGCCGGCGGTGACCGAATTGAGGGAACGCTGTTCGGCAACGGAGAGCGTACTGGTAATGTAGACATCATTACATTGGCGCTGAATATGTATTCACAGGGCGTAGATCCGGAGTTGGATTTCTCCAACATGCCGGAATTGGTGGAAGTATATGAGCGTGTGACACGGATGCGCGTTTACGAGCGTTCACCGTACAGCGGTCAGCTGGTATTTGCTGCATTCAGCGGCTCTCACCAGGATGCAATTGCAAAGGGCATGCACTGGAGAGAAGCGCATGACTGCATGCACTGGAACGTACCGTATCTGCCGATCAATCCGGAGGATGTAGGCCGTGTATATGAGGCAGATGTCATCCGCATTAACAGCCAGTCCGGAAAGGGCGGCGTAAGCTACCTGATGGAAACGAAGTACGGCTATCAGATTCCGATGAAGATGCGGGAATCCTTCGGCTATCTGGTAAAGGGTATTTCTGACCACGCCCACAAGGAACTCCTGCCGGAGGAAGTATTCCAGATTTTCAAGGATCACTATATCAATCTGGAAACACCGATTTCCTTCCCGGAGATTCACTATGTACAGAAGGGTGGCGATGCGATCGAAGCAGCCGTTACCATTCAGTATCAGGGTAAGGCAGAAACAGTACGCATGGAAGGAAACGGCCGTCTGGATGCAGTTTCCAACGCTGTGAAAAAGTATTTGAACATGGACTTTACCTTGATGACTTATACCGAGCATGCGCTGGAGGTTCGCTCCAATTCGCAGGCAGTCTCTTATGTAGAACTGGTGAAGAATGAAAAGTCCTATTGGGGCGTGGGCGTACATTCGGATATTATCAATTCTTCGATTTCCGCATTTCTCAGTGCGCTGAATCAGTTGGTTCAGGATATGTAACAGAATCGAAAATATAAAAATAAAAGGGTGTGCTGCTGAAAAATGCGGCACACCTTTTTTATGATGTGGTTCGTCTCTGGCATATTTGGCAAAAGGAAAATCCCCCGGCAACACAGCGCGTCAGCCGGGGGATTTTCATGAAAGGTGGATAGTGAAGATATCTTACTGATCCAGCTTGTGTTTTTCGCCTTCGATCATTGCAAGCAGTTCATCGACAGAAGCAGTTGCATACTTGTCGCCAGTCGGTTTTGCTGCCGGTTTGGAAGCCGGTGCTGCGGCCGGAGCAGATGCAGCAGAATTTGTAGTGTCTGTTTCCGGACGGGCTGCATTGCTGGTAAAGCGGTTGCTGCCCAGATTTCTTGCCTCTTCCGGAGAGCTTGCTTCGTGGCTGCCGCGATAGGCCGGTGTTTCTGGGGCTACTGGCGCATCTGATGCATGAGAAGCAATGGGGCCGGAGCCAAAGTTGCTGATCGGTGCAGTTCTGTGGATGCTGCCGAAGGATGCAGTATTGGAAATGGAACCGCTGTGTGCGCCTTCATAGGTATCTGTGTTGTTGGAACCAATGGGCAGCTGATCCTCCGGATTGGTGTAAATCGGAACATCGTGCTGTGCCTTAAACTGCATGGTACGTGCCTTCTGATATGGAGAATTGGGGTTGACGGCCTTTCGCTCAAAGTTCTGTGCAATAGAAGAGCGTTTCTGCTCGAAGGAAGCAGACTTTCCAGTATTGCCAGAAGAACGGTACAGAGGAGAACGTCCGCCCAACTCTTCATCTTCATAGCCATTGTCGGCATCATAAGAATCTTCGCTGAATACTTCGTCATAGTTTTCTTCAAACGCATATTCATCATCGTGCTTGCCGTTTGCGCGGACAATAGCAACGATCAGCATAATTACCAGGATTACGCTGGGGAGAACCAGCAGCGTTAGAATACCCGGTACACTAGTTGCAAATGTGATATAGGTATAAAGCTCGCCACTTTCATAAGCGCATTTTCCCAGAATGCTGTCTACTGTGACTGGCGGTTCTGTGCCTATGCTGTCAGCCTGCATAGTAGTGGGATAATATTTCAGCATACCAGTTTCATCCTGATCAATGCTGTAAATCCGGCGGACTGCAACACGGTCAGAGTCTGCATCGGTGGAAGTATCATCCGCAGCCAGAACGCAGAGCACAGCATTGTTTTTTGCAATGGGATCTGCTTCGCTGTATGCTTTTGCAATGACGGCGGTGTGCTGATGAATGGAAGCGGCAGCATTTGCATCGGTATTGCTGGTAGCAATGCCTACATCGCTTCCTGCCTCCATGACATCCGTTTGCATCAGATAGATGTAATGGCCAAAGATTTTTGGCGTATCTTTACGAGAGAAAAGAATGTTTGTGGTCAGCGTGATTGCAACTACAATTATGAGAAGAATCGCCAGAACAACTGCGAGAATCGATTTCGTTTTCTTTTTCATGATGCTTCCTTCCTTTTACACGAAAAAATTTTTAGATAAACAATATTATAGCATATCTCTTTTGGAATTTCAATTCTTTTTTTGAAATTTTCCAAAAAAATATGAAAATATGAAAGAATCCACGTTTGCAGGAGATAAAGCGGAGAAATCAGCGCTGTACAGATAAAAAATACAGGCGCGCGGCAGGCTGTGCCGAAGCTGTGCTTTGATTTTCCACGCTTTTATTATACCATACTTGTTTTTTAATTTCAATCCTATTTTTGAGATTTTCAATAATTTTTTTGAAAGTACTTGACAAACTGCAAAAGTATGCTATAATATAATAGTATCTTTTCCCTGCGGCATGGCAGGTGTTTTGATGCTGGAATAGCTCAGTTGGTAGAGCAGCGCATTCGTAATGCGCAGGTCGCGTGTTCAAGTCACGTTTCCAGCTCCAGAAATTGATTCCGGAAGAACGAATGCTCCGGAATGGCTGCGAGCGTAGTTTAGTGGCAAAACATCAGCTTCCCAAGCTGAGGTTGCGAGTTCGATTCTCGTCGCTCGCTCCACGATCGTTTTAAAAATTCCTTCGTACAGAAATGTGCGGAGGATTTTTCGTTTTTGGAGGATAGTGGAATTCATACGGCGGAGCAAAACAGGCCGCCCTGAAAGTTAAATGCTTTCGGGACAGCCTGTTTTCGTTTTTATCTGGAAAACTGTATTTTAATAACTGTAGATTGCCAATGCAACAAAGCTAACAGCGTCTGCAATGTACCAGGAATTTCCGTATTTGTATACGTAATGTTCTTCCGTTGTTGTATCGACATTGTCGCCGTCATCTGTGGAAACCTTGATTTTGACATCATACTTTACTGCCTTTTTGATCTTTTTGAAGTCATCACTGTCATCAAACATGGATTCAAAATCCAGGTCATCGTCAATATCGTCTTTATCCAGGTTTTCCTTATCCTTGAATGTTACCTTGATGTAGTCAAATTCATGATCGTCATACATGTCATCGATGTAATCCTGAACGGCTTCCTTGACTTCTTTTTTGCTCATGTCTTCTTCATCCATCATTGCATTCAGTATATCCTTCGGAACGCATTTGATAATTTTGGAAGCATTTGCATTTTCCACTGCGTTGTAGTAATTTTTGATAGCGCCCTTGGCACTGGTTCCGCCAAAGATGCATGAAATCAGTACAATGACAATGACCAGAGCCACCAGAATTGCGCCGCCGGCGATCAGCAGCTGCTTCTTCTGCGGTGCCGGAGCAGTCGCAGTGGGATCCGGATTTACGGTGGGGATGGGATTTGCTTCCGGTGTAGGTGCTGTACCGGCTGTCTGTGCAGATGCTGCTGCATCGACAGGAGTCGGCGCAGGGGTCGGATTCGGTGTGGGAGCGGCTACTTTTTCGCCGCAGTTCGGACAAAATGCTGCGCCTTCGTTCAACGGTGTTCCGCATTTGCTGCAATTCATAAATACATTCTCCTCCTAAATTCTCGCGTGTTGCGAATTTTATTTGATTATATCATATTTTCCATGTGTTGTCAATGAACTTGAAACAATTCCAGTACATTTCGACACCAAAAAATACGGTAATTTTCTCCTGCTTTTTGGAATTTATGACAAATCACCGGGATTTGCGGCTATGCGCATCGGATTTCACCATTTGCCGGAGCACAGAAAAAGCCCGATCTTCTCCCTCTTCTGCCAGAATTGTCAGCAGATCTGTCAGCGCTTTTGCAGTCGACGGATGGAGAAGTCCTCGCTTTTGCGCAGTGGAGTTTTGAAAGTAATGCAGCGGTTCATCCGGCAGATACTTTTCCTTCAGATAAATTTTACTGGCGGCAACCCGGTCACAGAACATCTCTGCCAGAAACCGCACCGGCATTTCCACCGGTTCCATGCGCTTCGTTTTGGGGTTGTAGTCATTCCAATACTCAAAATGGTGGCGGTTGCGTCCTTTGTGATGCATCCAGGCCAGAGAGTAGCCCAGGTCTTCTCGTTCCGCTTCGTTCGGGCTGCGGCGGCCGTCCTGATAATAGCGGACACCCTGCCAGAATTCTGCGGGACTGTACTTGGACAGATCGTGGCGCAGTCCCTGCCAGAGAATGCCAGCCTTCTTGCAGTGGCAAATGACCATATGCCGATGCTGTGTAATGGTGCAAAAGTGGCCCCAGAATGATTTCCATTTCATTGCAATCCCTCCTGTGTACGCTTTTTATAGTATAGGAGATTCTGAAAGAATTGTCAAGGCGGCATGCAGATGCCACAGAAAAAGCAGTTGTTTTTTGACGCAGAATATGCTACAATAAAAAGTACATTATGGATTTCGGCAGAAAAAGAACTGTCGGCGAGAAGGAGAACGAATGCTATGCTGCTTCGCTTAAACGATATCAATAAATTTTATCATGGAAATCAAGTGCTGTCTCATGTGTCACTGACGGTGGAAGATCAGGATCGGATCGGCCTGGTGGGGGTAAACGGCTGCGGAAAATCCACGCTGCTGCGAATTCTGACCGGTCAGGAGCTGCCGGATCATATTGTGGAAGGGGATGGTGAGGTCGCCGTTTCCGGAAAGACAACCATCGGCTATCTGGAACAGATGGGCGGCTTGGAAAAGGACAGTACCGTGTGGGAAGAGATGCGCAGTGTGTTCCGGCCGCTGCTGGAGACACAGGAGCGGATGCACCAGCTGGAAGCTGCCATGCAGGAGGGAGACCTTTCCGGTGCGGAAGAGTATCACCGTCTGCAAACCTGGTTTGAGGACAATGACGGTTATCAGATCGATGTGAAAATCCGCACGGTGCTCAATGGTATGGGTTTTGCGCCGGATACATATGATCGGGTGATCTCCGGATTCAGCGGCGGCGAGAAAACACGGCTTGCCATTGCGCAGCTCCTGCTGGAAGCGCCGAACCTGTTGATTCTGGACGAGCCGACCAACCACCTGGACTTCCAGACGGTAATGTGGCTGGAGGACTATTTAAAAGACTATAAGGGTGCATTGCTGCTGGTTTCCCATGACCGCTACTTCCTGGATCGGCTGTGTACCAGCGTCTGTGAAATCGAACGGGGAAAGCTGACACGGTATAAGGGAAACTACACCGCCTTTACACAGCTGAAAGAAGCAGCAGTGGCGCGGCAATGGAAAGAATACGAAATGCAGCAAAAGGAAATCGCCAAGCTGGAAGACTATGTAGCACGAAATCTGACACGGGCTTCTACGGCAAAGAGCGCCCAGAGCCGGGTAAAGCAGCTGGAGAAAATGGAACGAATCGAGAAACCGCCGGCAGCGCAGAAACAGGCACGGATTCAGTTTACCTATGAGGCAGATCCGCCGGTGGAACTACTGAAGGTACAGGGAATTGATATTTCTGTGGGGGAAGGCACGGCGCGGAAAACGCTGCTGCCGGAGCTGTCGTTTGAAGTGCGCCGGGGTGAAAAATGGGGCATTATCGGCGAAAATGGCATCGGTAAATCCACATTGCTGAAAATTATTCAGGGAAAGCTGCCCCATCTGGGAAAAGTGCGCTGGACCAGCAACGTGAAGATTTCCTATTTTGAACAGGAAAGTACCAATCTGCATCCTGCAAAATCGGTTATGCAGGAAATTCATGACCGTGTGCCGTCCTGGACAGATCTGGAGGTCCGGAAGCTTCTGGGGCAGGTGCGTCTGACTGGGGAAAATGTGTTCAAACCGGTAGGGGTGCTCAGCGGCGGCGAACGCGCCAAGGTCTGCTTTGCGGTGATGATGCTGGAACACGGAAATGTTCTGATCTTAGACGAACCGACCAACCATCTGGACATCGCCATGAAGGAAGTCATCGAAGATGCAATGGAAACCTTTGGCGGTACAATCCTCTTTGTTTCCCATGACCGCTATCTTTTGGATCGGGTGGCAGATCATATCCTGGAACTGAAAGCAGATGGCGCTTTTGTTTATCAGGGCGGTTTTTCTGCATGGCGGGATGCGCAGCAAAAGGCCAGTGCAGCAGAAGCCGCTGCCGCAGCCGAAACGCAGGAGCCGCGGCCGCCAAAGGGAGAAAAACCAGCCTACCGCTCTAAAAAGCAGCGTTCTCAGCAGGCGAAATTCCGGGCGGATTTGCGCAGCCTGGAACAGAATCTGGATCGGATGCAGGAGGAGCTGGATCAGCTGACCGCAGAACTGGCGGATGAAGCGGTATGCAGTGACTATCAGCTGATGCAGGAAAAATGCGCACGCATGGAGGAACTCCGGGTGGCAATGGATGAAACTATGGAAAAAATGATTGAACTGGAAGACGCGCTGAGCTGATGCAGGCGCATTTCCGGTTTTCTGCGAGCGGAGCGGTATTCGGTAAATCGCACAGAAATATGACAAAATCTGCGAAGCCATGCAGAAAATGTGGGATGTATTTGTGGGAAGATGCAAAAGCGAGACAAGTTTTAGACTTCGATTTTGTGCAAAATGCATCTTGCATCCGGGACGAGAATCTAGTATCATTATACTGAATGATAAAATGAGTTTTTGGTATCTGATGTCAGTGAAAAAGTCTGCTTTATCAGGGGAAGGGAGCCAAAAACGGCTCTGAACTTTTTAGAAATGAGGAAAATATGATGGCAAAGACCAAAAAGGTTCTGGCATTCCTGCTTGCCGCAATGATGATGAGTGCAGCATTTACTGCCTGCGGCGACAGCGAAGACGGCAGCAAGGAATCTTCTTCCAAGGCAGAATCCAGCGAAACATCGGATGAAGCATCTGACGCAGAGAGCACACCGCAGCAGGTTCCCCAGGGAGATTTTGAAGAAGCAGTTGCAGTAAAGTCCGGCGAAGCTTATCTGAGTATGGTAGACAGCCAGTGGCGGCTCCAGTACACCGGCAGTGACTCGGATTATCTGTGCTATGACGCAGGCGTTGTACCGATTACCGGAAACGGTGAGTACACTGTCAGCGTTACCTGTGACACCGATGCAGCACGTTTTAATACAACCGGCGATGTAAACGGCGACCTGGTAGCAAGTGGTACTGCATTTATGGCAGTACAGATCATGGACGGCGCAACAGCAACACCGAACGCTGTAATCGAAGTGACTTCCGTTAAGATTGACGGCACTGAGGTTCCGCTGACCAAGAAGAGCTACACCAACACCGAAGAAACTGAAATCAACGGTGAAAAGCATAACAACATCCGTTCCAACATCTATAACCGGTGGGCTTCGGATGACAAGATCGCAGATGCAAGAAGTGCAGAGGGCAACATTTCTGATCTGGCAGACAAGTCTGCTTATTCTGCAACCATCCTGGATCCCAGCGCAATCGGCGATTGGAAGACAGTTGAAGTAACCTTCAACATCACTGGTATGTAAGAATCTGTTATCGAAAACAAGAGATGCCTGCATTGCAAAATGCAGGTGTTTTTTTGCGAGTTTAAATGTTAATCTTTTGTGAACTACTAAGGCAAAACGGAAAAGCAACGCATTTTCGGCAATTTTTCTGATTTTAAAGCGGAAAAATTTTTTTGAAAAAACCCTTGACAAATTGCCCTGGATGGTGTATAATATTACTTGTCGCTGTGAGTGATGCGGTGATAAAATGGAATGGAAGCTTAGCTCAGCTGGGAGAGCATCTGCCTTACAAGCAGAGGGTCATAGGTTCGAG
>UQYK01000042.1 GCA_900545285.1 uncultured Ruminococcus sp. | reverse complement strand
CATAGTAGGATTCGTCATAGCCGGCATCCGCATCAAACCACTGAAAGCCGCTGTACTCGCTGGCCGCTGCGTGATTCTGGGTGTTGGAAAACTCGGAAACAGAGATCTGCCCTCCTGCCATAACATTGGCGAATTGCTCCAGAAATGCCGGATACGCATCATCATACCCCAAGGTCTGATACATTTCTTCCAGCATATCCAGCGCAGACAAATCATAATACGGGAATAAAATAGATAAGCCATTGTCTCCGCTGCCATTTTCCGTTTCCTGATAATACACCACACAGTCTGAAACCGCCTGTTCCAGCTGGTCTGCCGCTTCGCCCTGAGTCTGCTGTGCATAGTCCAGCAAATCAATGTGATCTAATTCCGACTGATACACTGCACGGGTATTGCTGCGACTCTGGGAAATAGTACGGTACTCCCCTGCAGAAAGCTGCTGCACTGCGTCATCGGAAAACTGGCTGAGTGCCGGCAGCAATTTCTGGGTCACCTGTTTCAGATCAAACATGCCCAGCGTAGAATACATGCTGGGAGAATCCAGACCGCTTTCTGTAATATAATCGTCGATGATCTGCTTTCCATAGGTCTTTGGCGGAATTCCGCAATTTCCCGAAAGCGCGCCAATCCAGTCGGTATAGTACCAGCCGCATCCCGGCTCCGGTTCCTCAGAGGCAATCAGGTAATCGGCGTACGGCGCCGCCATTAAGCAGGTTTCAAAGTTTGCCATCAGGCATGCATCAAACCCCAGCATATCCAGATGCACCCCGGCATCGCCCAGCGCGTAGGAGAGTTCTGTCAGGCTCATGCTGTCACCGTCAAAATTTTCGTCATAGCCATAGCCGCCTACCACACCGCCGCCGTGATCCCACAGCACCAACCCATAGTGGTCGGCGGCATAATTGCTGCTGCAATACTGGATAAAGTCGGTCAGTGTGGCGCTGTCTGCCATGTTCTGCATACCCAGACTGTCGTCTGCCAGTTCCAGACCATCCTCTGTCACCCGATACCGCTGACAACGGTCATCTGCCACAACGGTGTTCTGCCATTCCGCCGTGCCGCCAGTCTGCACGATTATATTCAGATTGCCAGCGGTATATCCATACATGATCTCGTTTAAGTCTTCCGTGGCAAATCCGCCTTCCGATTCCAGATCAGAAGCGCACATATACAACATCAGGGTATAGCTGTCCGAAGCATTTCCCTGTACCGCCGGCGCGGTCTCTTCCTCCCAGTCTAGACAGCCGACTGCTGCAAAGCCAAACGTTGCTGCCATGCAGACCGCGGCAAATTTTCGAAACAATACCGGCATAAATCGCTCCTTTCGTTATTTCTTATGCTGCATTTCTCTCCCCCAAAATATTCTTGTATCCAGCTTCAAAAAAAAAGCAGAGATAACGAAAGATCTCTGCTTTTTCCAATGGCTTTGACAAGCCTATGTGATTCCAATATGAACAGTGGAAAAGGCAAAGGAAAGACAATGCCTTTTAAGAGCACTTTGCATAATATTTCTGCTTATACCAGTTCACTGCCATCCTTGGCTGTCATTTTTCCGGTAGCGATCAGAATCAGATCAATGAGCCACCAGATACCGAAACCGCCTGCTGTGATCAGCTTCAGGATACCCAGACCGACATATCCCAGATAAAAACGATCTACGCCCAGTTCTCCCAACAGAATGGAGAGAATCAATGCTGTGGTTTTGCTTTTCATGGTCATAACCTCCCTTCGTCCGGCACCGTTTCCGTTTGTCCGGAACGCGGTGCGTGTCGTTTGATATAGAACTTCCTCTGCTTATCCCGCAGATTCTTCCAATCCCATTACTGAATACAAATATGCAACTACAGCGTTGGCATCTTCTTCGGATACCTGTGTATACACGACGCTCTCGCCGTCATTGGTCAGCTGCAATTCTGAGCCGTCCTCTGAAATATCCCAGCCGAAGCTTGCCAGCAGATTGTAATTTTCATCATAGGCATTCAGAGTGTCATAGTCCATGCTCCACAGGAACGATCCCTGATCCAGTGTGCCGTCCTGGCTGAGTTCAATGATCTCCAGGGTATCGCTGCTCATGGAAATGGCAGATGCGCTAGTGTCATCAGTGCCGACCCAGTAAGTACCCTGCAGGTATTCCTGTACCTTTGCGGCAGTTGCCATTTGCTGCATCAGAAAAGCTGTAGCTGTCTGCCTGCGCCATGATCACATTGTCATTGAGGATCATCACGCCATTTTCCATATCATAGCTCCACGGAATGGAAGCGATCTGGTTGGTCAGTTCTGCATCCTCGAAAATATAAATGGTAGGATCCCCTGCGGTAACGCCCCAGTAACCGGAAGCGGAAGAGCCGTCATCTGCTTCAAACACGATTTCTTCATCATTGAAGCCCATTGCATAGCAATTGTATTCTGCATCCATACCCAGCCAGAGAGTACCTGCCAGTGCTTCTGCATACGCTGCGGTTTCATCATCTGTACTGCCGCTTTCCTCTGCGTCTGCGTCATCTGCTGCAAGATCTTCTGCTTCTGCATCATCTGCCGCAGCATCCTTGGATTCCGCAGCAGATGATTCTGTCTTGGAAGAAGAAGCATCATCCCCTGAACCGCAGGCAGTTGCCAGTGCAGCCGTTCCAATCATTGCCATTGCAGTCAGCCATGCCAACATTTTTTTCAGTTTCACCAATTCTAATCTCCTTTTCAGTTTCGTCAGAACACGCCTTCGCCTGCTCTGCTCTGGGCGGCGTTCCGGCATTTCGTTTAGAAAGCCGCGCCGTTGATGATATAATTATACAGGAAGTTTCACAGTTATGCAATACATTTTACGCAAAACGCATTTTTTCTTCATGAAACGCAAAAATTCCTCTCGACAATCCATGAAAAATATGTTATAATGTAATCTGTAATCGTATGCCTATTCAAAAGTTTACAATCCAACGGAGGTGGTTTTGCATATGCATTTTGCACTGGTTGATGACTCTGCCGCAGACCGCAACAGTCTGAAATTATATCTGCACGTCTACCTGAAAAAACACCGCATCACCGCGGTACTGGAAGAATTCTCCTGTGCCGAGGATTATCTGGAAGCCGCACGGCACCAGATTTTCGATGTAGTTTTCCTGGATATTTATATGAAGGAAAAGACCGGCATGGACGCAGCCAAGGAGCTGTTCGCCGCCGGAAGCACCACAAAACTGATTTTTCTTTCCAGCAGCACCGACTTCCTCCGGCAAAGCTATTCTGTACGGGCGGTGTATTATCTGGTAAAGCCCATTGTACCGGAAGAATTCGAACAGGCCATGCAGTTTCTGGAATTGCAGCCGGACTATGCCGTGCCGTTTCTGGAAATCGTTCAGGAAAATGTGCCGCGCAGCATTTCCACTGAAAAAATCCTGTATATTGATGTACAGGGGCACACCACGGTGATCCACACAGAGACCGAGTGCATCTCGCTTTCGGTTCCCTTCGGCAAGCTGACAGCACCTCTGGAAGCAGACGAGCGCTTTCTCCCCTGTATCCGGGGCATTCTGGTCAACATGCAGCACATTCAGGAAATGGATGGCAACCTGTTCCGTCTTTCCAGCGGCGAAACGCTGCCCATCAATATCCGCAACAAGAAAAAGATTGGTGAACAGTGGCGCACCTATCTCTACGATCAGATGGCAAAGGAGGATTGACGCTTTGATACTTACCCTGAAACGTTCTGGCAGCTTTGCCGTGCTCTTTGCCTGCCTGCTGACCTGTCTGGGCAGCGGCGCTCCGGTTTCGGCTGCGGCAGAAGAAGAACCAGAAGTTCTCACTGCAATCGCTTCCGCAGATGTTATCTTCAGCGGCTTTCTCATTGCCACCGGAGATACCTTTGAACTAGAAGAATCCCAGTTTTATCTAGAGGATGCAGTATCCTATCTGGTTGCCTACAATGAGGACGGCGGCGAAGCCCTGCTTCTGGCAGAGATCTCCGGCTGGGAAGCTGTAGACATTCAAACCGCAGGAACCTACACTGTCACAGTACACCTGTGTATTGACGATTCCGACAGAGATGCCGCAGACTATGTGCTTGCGCCGGAATTGGAGTACGTTTCCATTCCGGTCTGCATCAGCCAGCCAGATGCATTCGACCTGTTCTGTGCACGCAGTACGGCGGAGTACCATGTGATCTACTGCCTGCCGGAGCTTCATGAAAGCGACAAGATCTATGCCTATTCCAGTAAGCAGCCCTGCGACACCGCAGAACTGAACCGTTGTGCCTGGACACTGTGTGATGAGGAAACGGCGCTTCTTTCCCAGAATGGCTTTTTCATTATCCGAGACCGCCTGCCGGAAAAGTGGTATACCTATTTTTACATACAGACAGAAAATGCCCGTTCTCAGTACATTGGCATTTTTGAGGACGGCAGCCAGACCAAAGTGATCTCTATCGGTGGCGACCGGGACGGCAGCGACAATATATCATCATCTGCCCCGGCAGTTTCTCAGCCTGCCCCCACTGCGCCGGAAACTATCCCGGCAGAAACCCAGCCTGCTGTTACACAAACGCAAACAGCTCCGGTCAAGGTTCCGGCCGCGCCTGCCCCGACAGAGGAAAATGACAGCGCCGGTTCTCTCCAGGAGGAGCACAAGAAAAAAGCCTATTCCATTAACCGTGCTCCTGCCGAAACCACTCCTGCCAAGACCACATCCGCTTCTACCGATGCAAAGTCCAGTACCACGCAGCGCAAAACTACCGCAGCTCCTATAATGGAATATTCGGACAGCAATCGGGACACCATTTCCGGATACCGGCTGCGGTGCATGTTCGAGCAAAGCGGCGGTGCGGTATTCTCCAAGAATGGCATTACCCTTTCCATCCCCGAAGGTGCATTTTCCTGCACGGACTCTGACACTGTCACTGTTTCGATTACACCGAAAGAGGACGGCGATTACGCTGTACAAATCATGGTAAATGACGAAATGGTTTCCCTGCAAAAAGAAGTGACTCTGTGGTTTCCGGAATCGCTCTTTTCCCTGGATGCCGAACCAACACTGGAAGTCAACGGTGCCGCCCAGCTGCTGGAATATGACGCAGACAGCTGTGCCTACCGCATGGACACCGACTATCTGGGACTCTTCTCCATTCCGGCAGCCGAGACGGCACACCATGTTCTGTACTGGATTTTTGGACTGGCCGGCGGAATTGCTGCGGCAGAAGTAGGTGTGTTCCTGTTCCTGTGGCTGCGGAAGCGCAAACGATGAACCGGGGTAATCATTACATCCGGCTATATTTGGGTATGCTGCTGTCTGTGCTTCTGGCATCCCTGTTTTTCAGTGGACTGTACCGTTTCAACAACAAATATACCCAGCACACCACCCAGCCCATCAGCGGTCTGCTGATTCTTTCAGAAACAGATATGGAACAGCATCCCAGCCGCTATCTATGGCATGACTGGGCATATTATCCCAATGTGCTGTTAACGCCGGCAGACTTTCAGGATGGCAACCCCGACCGCTACATGACCTATGTCAATCTCCAGTCCGGAAACCGTATGGATCTCTCCGGGCAGAGCGATCAGGCACGATTTGGCTGCGGCACCTACCTGCTTCACATACAGGTCCCCAACACCCACATCAGCTACTCTCTGGACATGCCGGAGGTGTTCTCGGCGTATCGGCTGTACATCAACGGCAATCCGGCCTTGTCTATCGGAAATCCCGACCCTGACCACTACCAGGATGCCACTGGAAGCCGGCTGATCACCTTCTTCCCGGATGAAAACGGCAGGATTACCATTTTGATTGCCGTCAGCAATCAGTCGTATTTTTACAGCGGCATGACTTTTCCACCGGCATTCGGCACGCCTCAAGCGCTGAACTACACGCGGGGAATCCGGCTGGGACTGCGGCTTTGCACGATTTTCATGTTTCAGATTGCCATTCTGGTGTGCGGATATTTCTGGTTCCGGACGCGTCACAAAAACGCCGCCCTCCTGGCGCTGCTCTGCCTGCTGATGATCGGATGGACAGTATACCCCCTGCTGCATACGCTCTTTCTGCTGCCTGTATTCCCCACCTACTGGCTGGAAACGCTGTGCTGTTACGGAACGCTGGCGCTGCTGCTCTATCTGCACAACCAGGTCTGCGGCATTTCTGCTACTGTTTCCCGTATCAGCTGCGGCGTTGCCGCGAGTGTCTGCATCGGTCTTTCGGGATATTTTTTCGGTGCATCTGCCATACCGGACTGGGGTATTGCCGCAGTTTCCCATATCCTCGCCGGATATAAGCTGCTGCTTTCCGCGTACCTGATTCTCACCGCATTCCTGACTGCGCGTAAAAGCGAAAAGAATCATAAGCTGCTCTATGTCTCCCTCTTTTTTAGCTGTGCCTGTCTCTGGGATCGTATCTATCCGGCCTATGATCCCATCTTCGGCGGATGGTTTCTGGAATGGGTTTGCACAGTGCTGATCTATATGCTGTCCGCGATGCTGTGGAGATTTCTGGCAGAAAGCTATACCCAGAACCGCCTGCTCCAGCAGCAAAACCACAATGCCGAAAAACAGCTGACCATGCAGACCAACTACACCCTTCAGCTGCGGAAACAAATTGAAATCCGAAGGCGGTTTGTTCACGATTTCCGCCACCATCTCCGCACACTGCATACCCTGGCAGAGCAGACCGGCGACCAGACGGTTCTGGAATATCTGGACTCTATGGGAGAATACAGCAGCGGTACGGGAAAAGCTGCGGAAACCTACTGCGGCAGGCCGGCGGTAGATGCGCTGCTGTTCTACTATGACAATCTGGCAGAAATCCGACATATCGACCTGTCTTTACAATTTCAGATACCGGAATCATTTCCTATGACTGACGTGGAACTTTGCACATTACTGGGAAATCTGCTGGAAAATGCCGTAGAAGCATGTCTGCGAATGCCGCCGGAAGCACCAAAGCGCATTCTGCTAAAAACTGCCTGCAAGCCCGCATTCTGGTACATGGTGATTGAAAACACCTATGATGGCATACTTGTTCCAAAGGAACAGCAGGGCCTTTTCACCAGAAAGACTAACCGCGAATACCACGTTATCGGGCTTTCCTCCGCTATTCATGTTGCAGAAAAGCACAAGGGCACACTAGACGTACAACCAAGCGCAAAACTATTTCGGGTGGGTGTCCTGATTCCCACTGGAAAGCACGGCACAACCCCAAAAGCAATGCCGCCGCAGTAGCTGCTTCGTCCCCACCTTGACAAACCCTGAAACCGTGCTATAATAAAAGTATGCTCGAAGGAAACACGGCTGCGTTTTCTCCGAACAGTTTTGAAATATCTGGAAAGGAAGTCTGAAACATGAGAAAAAATTTTGGTGCGCAGACCTGGATGTACCCGATGCCGGTTTTGATTGTAGGAACCTATGATGAAAATGGTGTGCCGGATGCTATGAACGCTGCCTGGGGCGGCATTTATGAGACCAATCAGATTATGCTCTGCCTGAGCGAAAGCCACAAGACCACGCAGAACATCCGCAAAAAGGGCGCTTTCACCGTCAGCTTTGCCACTGCAAAGACAGTGGTTCCTTCTGACTACGTGGGAATCGCCTCCGGAAACAAAGTTCCCGACAAGCTGGAAAAAGCCGGATTCCACACCGAAAAGAGCACTTTCGTAGACGCACCTTTGATTCAGGAGCTGCCCATGGCACTGGAATGCAAACTGGTGAAATTTAACGAGGATGGCATTGTCATTGGTGAAATCGTTAATGTCAGTGCAGCAGAATCCATCCTGAATGCAGAAGGAAACATCGATGCGGAAAAGCTGGATCCCATTGTTTTTGACAGCGTACAACATGTATACCGCAAGCTGGGCGATGTAGCAGGAACTGCCTTTTCTGATGGAAAGCAGCTGCAATAATCTCCTTTGCATATCTTTATAAAACAATAAAGAACCGGAGCAAACCGCGCTTCCCTTTTCACAAGGGAACCGATTTGCTCCGGTTCTTTTTATGCATTCCATTTCAAACGATGTCGGATGCTTACCACCCTGTCACCATTTTGTGACTGATATAGGCCACTGTTCCGTAATAATCAATCTTGTACCAGTAGCCGTCATAGCTGTATACAGAGAAGGTATCTCCGGCAGAAACAGTACCGATTACATTGCTGTCATTGTCCTTGGAAGGCGTGCTGCGGACATGAGCAGTAGAGCCAGTTACTTTTACCATGGTGTAAGAATATTCGTCTCCGTTAGTAACGATCGCACCGGAAGACAGATACTTTGTGGGAACATAGCCAAAAATGCCGTACATATCATGAGAGCCGTCATCTGTACTGATATAGGAGAAGCTGCCGGTTGTTCCCCAGACATACACATTGTCATTCTGATACAGGGTATTTGCCTCTGTGGTGGGAGAGTTCAGGTTTGCCTCCGGATAAATGTACACAGAAGAACAGTTGACATGCATCACCGTAGCATTGGTTCCCATGGAAAATCCGTAATAGCTGGGATCTGCCGCACCGTTTACATAATTCGGAGAAGCTGCCTGCTGTGCCGGTGCCTGTGTTACGGCAGCAGGCGCTGCTGTTTCTGCCGGAGCCGCAGTCGGTGCCTCAGTGGGAGCCTCTGTAGGCGCTTCGGTCGGTGCTTCTGTAGCAGTCGTTTCTTCTACGGAATCCTCCTGGGTCACAGCTGCATCCAGATGCTTCCGGGGCGAGCCATCCGAAGAATTGGTACTGTTCTGATACAGCAGCACACCCACAATGGCCACTACCAGCACCAACAGCGCCAGCAGTCCGGCAATAATGATCATCAGCGGTGAGCGTTTCTCCGCGGCTGGACGAACCGGTGCTGCCGCAGGTTCCGGCTGCCAGCCGTAGATGTTGTCCCCTGCCGGCGGTGTTTCCGGTGTGGTTTCCGGCTGAGGTGCCGCGTTGGAATAGGCGGTCTGCTGTCCCTTTGCTGCCGGCGGAACAGTCTGGGATGCACTGCTGTTGGAATAAACTGACTGCTGTCCCGGCGCTGCCGGCGGAACTGCCTGCGTTGCATTCTGCGTGCCGCACTTGGTGCAAAAGACTTCTTCGTCCCCCATAGCACAGCCGCACTTGGTACAATACTTCATGAAAAATCCTCCCCCTGTTTTCAGAAGCCAATCAGGAGACTTCTGCGGCATCCTGGTACTCAGGCTGCCATTTCTTTGGAATTTCTTCTATTATATCGCATTTTCTGCAAATTGTCAATCAATTTGTCACACAGCGCCCAGAAATCCGATTTTTGTTCGTTTTTACACCAGTTTCATCTGACCGGTTCCCGGCAAATCTTTCGCCATGCCGCCGGCAGCCGGAATGGTTTTCACCCGGTATTTTTTCAAAGCGGCTGCTTCCTCCTCGTCCAGAATCCGTGCTTCACACACCAGATGCTTGGCTTTCAGAGTGACAATCTGTACGCCTTGGGTATCCCGGGTTGCCTTTGATGCAATCAGGCTGCTGTCTGCCAGCACTGCCCGGTTCCCGTCTGTGCGGAAAAACAGGTTCTGCTCCGTTCCGGCCGGAATCTGAAGCACCTGTACCAGCGGTGACTTGGCGCTGTACGCCTTTTGCAGTTTTTTCCGGTTGGTCTTGGTGGCATAGGCCGACAGCGGCACACGCGCCGCCTTTCCCCCGGCAAAGGCAAACAGCAGATCTCCGCTGTAGTCCGTGGTTGCTATCATCTGCACCACGGCTTCCCCATCGGCAAAGCCCAGCTTCGCCGGCACGTAGTCTCCCAGGACGCTGGCCTTACACTCACCGAACTCGCTGACCTTGGTTTTGTACACCTGCTGCTGATTGGTAAAGAAGAGCAGTTCTGTACGGTTGGTGCTTTCCAGATGGCAACAGATCTCGTCCTCTTCCTTGAGCTTCTGCTCGCTGTTCATCCGCAGCGAAGCCGGCAGAATCTTTTTGAAATAGCCGCCGCGGGACAAAAACAGATGCACCGGATAATCCGGGATGTCATCCTCCACAGACTCTTCCTCCACGTCCGAAGCGTAGTAGAACAGAGTCTTTCTGGGCTGGCCGTACTTCTTCGCGGTTTCCTTCAGTTCGGTAATGATAATGCGCTTGATCTTCTTCGGATCCTTTAAGGTTTCCTCCAGCTCGGCAATATCTGCTTTCAGTTGGTCGGTTTCCTGTGTTCGCTTTAGAATATATTCCCGGTTCAGATGGCGCAGCTTGATTTCCGCCACATATTCCGCCTGGATTTCATCAATACCAAAGCCGATCATCAGATTCGGCACAACGTCTGCCTCTTCCTCTGTCTCCCGGACAATCCGGATGGCCTTGTCAATATCCAGCAGGATTTTTTCCAGTCCCAGCAGCAGATGGAGCTTTTCCTTCTTCTTTTGCAGATCAAAGCACAGACGACGACGCACGCATTCCATCCGGAACGCCGTCCATTCTTCCAGAATTTCCCGGATGCCCATGACCTTGGGCGTACCACCCACCAGAATATTAAAATTGCAGGAATAGCTGTCCTGGAGCGGTGTCAGCCGGAAGAGTTTTTGCATGACCTTTTGCGGATCGCTGCCCCGTTTCAGATCAATGGCAATTTTCAGGCCGTCAATGTCCGTTTCATCCCGGACGTAGGAAACTTCCCGAAGTTTTCCCTGTTTGATGCAGTCCACAATCTTGTCCACAATGGCTTCAATGGTGGTGCTGTAAGGAATTTCTGTCACTTCCAGACAGTTATCCTCTTTATTATATGTCCACTTGGAGCGCACCCGTACACTGCCTCTGCCCGTCTCATAGATCTTCCGCAGCTCGTCCTCCTCATAGAACAAAAAGCCGCCGCCGGGGAAATCCGGCCCTTTCAGAGTGGAAAGAATATCATGCTTCGGATCCCGGATCACGCCAATGGCTGTTTCGCACACTTCTGCCAGATTAAACGGGCAGACGCTGCTGGCCATGGAAACGGCAATTCCCACATTGGCATTGACCAGAATCGTGGGAAATGTGGTGGGAAACAGGGTGGGTTCCTGCATGGTGTTGTCATAGTTGGGAACAAAATCCACCGTGTCCTTGTCAATGTCCCGGAACAGCTCATTGCAGATAGGCTCCAGCTTTACCTCTGTATAACGGGAAGCCGCATACGCCATATCCCGGGAGTAGAATTTTCCGAAGTTTCCCTTGGACTGTACAAACGGGTGCAGCAGTGCCTCATTACCCCGTGCCAGACGTACCATGGTGTCATAAATTGCACTGTCTCCATGAGGATTGAGCCGCATGGTCTGCCCCACCACATTGGCAGACTTGGTAAGGCCGCCGCTGAGCAGATTCATCTTATACATGGTATAGAGCAGCTTTCGGTGAGACGGCTTAAACCCATCAATTTCCGGCAGCGCACGGGAAATGATGACACTCATGGCATAGGGCATGTAGTTCTTTTCCAGTGTCTCTGTAATCTTTTCTTCTTCCACAATTCCTGCGCCTGCAATATAGGCACCGGAGATTGCACTCTTTTTTGGTTTATCCGATTGTTTTCTTCTTGCCATTTTTGTCCTCGCTTTTTTGCTGTATCTTAGAGCGCGTTCCTGTCCGCATGAAATACACGTCTTTTCGGCAAAATTTTAACAGGAACACGTTTTAGCTGATATCTGCCAGTTCCAGATAATCGCTGCCGTATGCGGCAATAAAGTCCTTGCGTCCCTGGAGATCGTCTCCCAGGAGCATATCAAACATGGCCGCTGTTTCCTCAATACCGGCCGCCGTCACCTGAATCAGCCGGCGTGTTTCCGGATTCATGGTCGTCAGTGCCATCATATCCGCTTCGTTCTCGCCCAGACCTTTTGACCGCTGGAGCGTGTACTTTTCTCCGTCAATCTCAGCAAGAATCTCCGTCTTTTCCTTTTCCGTATACGCAAAATAGGTACGCTTTTTGGTAGTGATTTCAAAGAGCGGTGACTCTGCAATATACACATAGCCCTCATTGATCAGAGTCGGAGTCAGACGATAGAGCATAGTGAGAATCAGCGTCCGAATCTGAAAGCCGTCTACGTCCGCATCCGTACAGATCACAATTTTATTCCACCGCAGGCCGTCCAGGTGGAAGGAGGAAATATCCTTATTGGCCTTTGTGCTGACCTCTACGCCGCATCCCAGCAGCTTCATAATATCCGTAATAATATCATTTTTAAAGATCTTGTTGTAGTCTGCCTTCAAGCAGTTCAGAATTTTACCACGTACCGGGATTACTGCCTGAAACTCTGCGTCTCGCGCCATTTTAACCGATCCAAGTGCCGAGTCACCCTCTACAATATAGAGTTCCCGGCGGCTGAGATCCTTGCTGCGGCAATCCACAAACTTCGGGATCATATTGGTGACATCAATGGTACCTGCCAGTTTTTTCTTTAGATTCAGCCGTGTTTTTTCTGCGTTTTCCCGGCTGCGCTTATTCACCAACACCTGCGCGGCAATTTTTTCTGCCTCGTCTGGATTTTCGATAAAATAGATTTCCAGCTGATGCTTCAAAAAATCTGTCATGGCCTCATAGATAAACTTATTGGTAATAGCTTTTTTCGTCTGGTTTTCATAGCTGGTCTGGGTAGAAAAGCTGGAAGAAACCAGCACCAGACACGCCTCGACATCTTCAAATTTCAGCTTGGATTCATTTTTCAGATACTTGTTGTTCTGCCGGAGGTAGGCATCAATCTGATAGACAAACGCCTGCTTCACCGCTTTTTCCGGCGAACCGCCGTGTTCCAGCCAGCTGGAATTGTGATAGTATTCCAGACGCTGTACCTGGTTGGAAAAAGTCAGGGCAACACCCAGCTTTACCTTATAATCCGGCTTATCCTCCCGGTCTCTGCCCTCTCTCTGACAGCTCCAGTCCTGGACAGAAGTCAGCGCCGTTTCGCCGGCAATTTCCCGGACATAGTCTGCAATGCCATTTTCATAGAGGAATTGCTGCTCTGCAAAGGAGCCGTCTGCCTCTTCCTTCCGGAACACAAACAGCAGGTTCGGGTTTACAACTGCCTGCCGCCGCAGTGTGTCACAGTAGTAATCATCCGGCACGTCAATTTCCGTAAAGACATCCAGATCAGGCATCCAGCGGGTACGGGTGCCGGTCTGCTTTTTCCGTGTAGGCTTTTTTTCCAGGCCGCCAATATTTTCCCCTTTTTCAAAGTGCAGGTTGTACTGATAGCCGTCCCGGATAATTTCCACATCCATATAGGCAGATGCAAACTGGGTGGCACACAGACCCAGGCCGTTGAGTCCCAGGGAATAGGCATAGTTGTCCTCGCCGGCATCATATTTTCCTCCGGCATACAATTCACAGTATACCAGTTCCCAGTTATACCGATTTTCATTCTTGTTAAAATCCACCGGACATCCACGGCCGAAGTCCTCTACTTCTACCGAGTGATCCTGATACTTCGTCACAATAATTTTTCCGCCGTATCCTGCGCGGGCTTCATCAATGGAATTGGAAATGATTTCAAAAATCGAATGGGCACAGCCATCCAGACCATCTGAACCAAAAATAACACCAGGCCGCTTCCGTACTTTATCCGGGCCTTTCAGCATTGTGATACTTTCATTATCATAGGTTTGCTTCTTCGCCATGATCTCATCCTTTCTCTTTTTGCTCCGTTTTTGCATAAACATATCTATTATACCATCTTAAAATCAAAAAATCAAGTTTTACGCATCAATTTTCTGTTTCTGCAAAAACAGCATCCGAAAGTATTCCCTTTGCTGTATTGCCGCCTGCCGGAGCGGATTGGCATGGTTTTCCCACTTTCCTTCCATCAATCTCAATCCTCTTAATAATAAAAAGTAAACGTACACTACATTCGACAAAATATGAGATTAGTTCCGAAAAAAATAAACTTGACAAAATTACAGCGCTGTGCTATAATAATATAGTCGGTTGACACCGAGAACGCCATGCGGGTGTAGTTCAATGGTAGAATTCCAGCCTTCCAAGCTGGTTACGTGGGTTCGATTCCCATCACCCGCTCCACATGCGCCTTTAACTCAGCTGGATAGAGTAACTGCCTTCTAAGCAGTAAGCCACTGGTTCGAATCCAGTAAGGCGCGCCAAATGTCCCGCTGAGGGGCACAAATATGGTGGGTGTAGCTTAGCTGGTTAAAGCGTCGGATTGTGGTCCCGAAGATCGTGGGTTCGAATCCCATCTCCCACCCCACTAAATATCACGCAAAAAAGGTGTAATACAAGTTTTGTTTTGAAGCTTTGTATTACATCTTTTTTGCGTTTTCCTAACAGATACCTAACATATAAAATTCAGCACCGAAAAAACAGATGCCCTGGCAAACCTGAGAGAAGCCCATGTATTCATATTCACTACCCTCTCTAAATAGATGTCCGGCATAAGTCACATCTAGTTCAATAAAAAATTCCTCCTAACCGTTAATCCGTTGAGAGGAATTTTTCCGTTTTTTTAATGAGATTGGTTATGCATTTATGCAGCCAGAATATTTTAAAATGCCGCACAAAACATCATTCACGCAGCTTGATTGAAGATATCAGTTTTTCAAATTCATCTTTGTCCACTTTTTCAGCATAATAATCCGTATAACATGTAGTTCTAAAACAATACAGATCGTTATCAAGAAAAAACGCAAACATCAATTTTTGTGGATTGCTTGTATCTTTTGCCACTTTCGTTCCAAGCACATCACTGTACCGAATATTATCTTCATTGTAGCCAGAATAAAAATACAATTCCAATTCCTTATCTTTCTCATCTTTTGCATAGTCCTTACGGTACTCCACCCAAATTACAGCTATATCACCCAAGTCGAATGTGTCGGTATTTTCCTGAAAAATATCATATTTGTATTTTCGTGGCAATTTATATGTAATATTATGCATTTCATACTCGCGCGGAATTGTTTTGTAAATCGCTCCAACTGAAAAAAATATAATCAATCCTAAAACAGCAAAATCAAGAAAAATCATAAACTTAGAACGATTTTCTTTTTCATCTTCTTTTAATTCCATTTCATCTTTTTCTTCTAACGCTGGCTCTTCTACATTTCTTCCTGCTTTTACAAAATTTCTTTTTTTCATCTTGCAAAAGTAAATTCGAATTGTTTTTGCCACTCTAATTGGCAGTTTTATCAGCCACAATAAAAGTTCAAAAAGCAACATTAAGATACCACTGCCATTCTCACTCATAAAATTCATAAATGCATTTATTGCATATGCCAATAGTATAATCACTAATAAGGTCATACTATAATCCTCCTTTCCTTTTCGCAATTTATAACTATATTATATGCTTTTAAATTATATTGTCAATATTTATCAGCTATTTTTGCAAAAAATTCCTCCCAACTGTCTATTCGTTGAGAGGAATCTTTTTATTTCATTGAATCATTTTTACGAAGCAAGAACATTTTCCGTTCCGGACAGCGTAAAGGTAACGCTAAAGCTTTCCTTTGGCATATCATAGGTAAGCGGTGTGAGATCGGTGTTGTAGATATTGACCAGCTCGATGTAGAAATTGCCCTGATCGTCTGCCATTACCAACGGATTGCTGATCGGGATTTCGGTATCGTCCGCCTTTACCACAACATCGCTCACCTTCAGCTTATTGCTGTACGCAAAGTCGCTGCTGACAAAGAGCATGTTCAGCTTGCTGCTGTCTGAGGAGAAGTCATAGCCATCTACCGATACGGTGTAAGTGCCATCTCCGGTGATAGTAGCATCTGTAAAAGTTGCGCCAGTGTCAATGGTCTCATCATCATTGCCCCACTTGATCAGGGTGTTGAAGTGATCGGTTGCGCCGCCGTACGTTGCATCATCATACGCATTCCGGAAGGTGTACACCTCTGTCTGAATTCCGATGTATGCATGTACTTCCGATGCTTTTTCATTCTTGGTTTCAATCTTCAGATCCAGGCCAGCCTGCGGATCCTTATCCTTTACTGCCTTCAAAATGGTGGAAATAATCTCCGGCTGTGTCTGTTCATAGGTATTCCGGTCGAACAGACCAAAACCATATACGCCGTTGAAGCCGTTGTCCCAGTATACCGGAATCATGCCCATTGAAGCAGCCCTACCTGCAACATAGCCGTCCCAGTATGCACGGTTACCCTGGAGCTGTCCGCTGAAATCTGCATATGCAGAGGATTTGTCAATGCAGCCGTACTCCCCGATAATAACCGGGATATCGTTGGCAACAAACTTATCGTGAAGCTTCTGGAACTGCTCATCCAGATATGCCTGATCGCCCCACTTCGGATAGTTCATCTTCGAGAAGCCATAAGTATCAATCAGATTCAGACCGTAGTCACCCCACAGGATCGTTTTCAGATCTTCCTGACCACAGTAATCCCACGGGTCATAGTAGTGTACCGAAACCATCATGCGGCTTTCTCCGGCAGAACATTTTTCATCAGTAGGCATCTCAAAGCCATAGTCTCCTACGGTGTACTCAATGTTGGTGTTCCAGCCCGGAACCAAAAGCCAGCGGTGCGTGTTCTTTTCGCCCGTACCGCGAACCGTATCTACAAAAATCTGATTGTACTGATTCAGATTTGCATAATACTCCTTGTTCGGTTCGCCGTCATATGTACCGTCAGATTCTTCGTTCATGGACTCAAAAATCAGGTGCTCATCATAATCGGAAAAACGCTCTGCAATCTGCTTCCAGACTGCCTCATACTTTTCCTTGATCATGTCCTGATCTTCCCCGTTTACCAGGAGCCAGCCGCCGTCAACGGTATTATAACCATCACCGTGCATGTTAATGATAACATACAGGCCTTCCTGATAGCAGTAATTTACCACTTCTTCCACGCGATCCAGCCAGGAAGCATCCACCTGATAATTGTTGTCATCATCAATGTAGGATAAATAGGAAACCGGCACCCGGACTGTAGTGAAGCCGGCATCCGCAACCATGGAGATCATCTCCTGCGTTACCTTCGGGTTACCCCAGACGGTTTCATCTACATCACCGCCGGAGTTGGCTTCCAGCTGATTGCCCAGGTTCCAGCCGGCACCCATGGCTTCTGCCACATCATCCAAACCAATGGTGAAGTCGCCCTTGGGGTCTACACCACGAGAAGCTTCGCTCTCCGCCTTGCTGTCGTCCGACTTTTTCGAGTCATCGCTTGAACCGCAGGCGACCGCGGATCCTGCAATTGCGCCAGCCATAGCAACAGCAATTAGTTTTTTCCAAAAATGCATATGTTGTGCCTCCAAAATAACAATACTACCTTTATCATACCATAAAAGCCGAAAGTGTCAAGAAAATTTGTGCGTTTTTCCTGGAAATCATTTTTTCTGTGCAGCCTTCCCCCTGAAAAAGAGCAAAAATGACAAAACCGTTCGGAACAATTCCATTTATAGGATTAAGAAAATCTTCCAACTGCTTTTTAATCCAATTACACTGACATACTTCTGAAAAAGCACCTGTCCAAAACTTGACAGAGCTTTTTCCAAATGATATAATAAGAGTGGTTTTGTGCCATTTATTTCGGAACATATAGTAGAATTGTGTTGCATGATATGCCCCAGTCCGACTGGATGCAGGTATTTTTCAGGAAAGGATTTCAACATGAAACGTTCTATTTCTGCGCTGATGTGTGCCGCGTGTCTGTGCACTTCCGTCTGGATTTCTCCGTTTTCTGCGCTGGCAGAAGAAACCATCCCGGTAGTGGAGATGCCCTGGAGCAAAGCGCTGTACTACTATGACGTAACAGACGAAAACGGCAATGTGATTAAAAAGCCGCTTCCGGAGAGTCAGATCATGGGCGAAATTTCTGTGATCATCCACGACAATCCGGTAATGGTCACCA
>UQYK01000041.1 GCA_900545285.1 uncultured Ruminococcus sp. | reverse complement strand
GTGGCTTTATGTGTCATTCTTTTTTTGTGTTGCACTTATATTGTAAATCTATCACAAAAAGCAGACAGTTTTTTCCGCTTTATGACCGGAAAGCTGTCTGCTTTTCTTTCTATTTGAAGTGCAGGGTACGCTGCACCTTTTTCCGCATTCTGGTATAGGAACCGGAAACTATCGGAATGGCTATCCGCGCATTCTCCGGTTTCGGTTCATGGCTTTTTTGCCGCAGCCCGGATCGTAGGAAGGGTTGCAGCAGTAGAAATTTTTCGCATTGAGATCGTCCTGTACAATCCGCAGCGCTTCACCGAAACGCTGGAAATGGACAATTTCACGTTGCCGCAAAAACTTGATTGGCTCCCGCACATCCGGATCATCACAAAGACGAAGAATGTTGTCATAGGTGGAGCGCGCCTTCTGTTCCGCTGCCAGATCCTCCGTCAAATCGGTAATGGGATCTCCCTTGGACTGGAAATAAGCCGCAGTAAACGGCGCACCGGATGCACCCTGTGGGTAAATGCCGGCGGTGTGGTCTACAAAATACGTGTCAAAACCGGATTCCTTGATTTGCTCCGGTGTGAGCCCCTGTGTCAACTGGTACAGAATTGCGGACACAATTTCGACATGACCAAGTTCTTCCGTGGCAATATCTGTCAAAGTGCCCTTGACGCGGTTCTGTTTCATAATATACCGCTGATGCATATACCGCATGGATGCGCCCAGCTCACCATCCGGGCCGCCCAGAGCATCTATGATATACTTTGCGGTTTTTGCATTGGGGGTTTTGATATTGACGGGGAATTGGAGTTTTTTCTCATACACCCACATTTAATTCGCCTCCTTTTCCCACGGCCATGGCCCCTGCACCCAGCTCCAGGGAGCGCTGCTATCTGTCTGATCTGGGCGAATCGGCCCGAACTGCTGTACGTAGCTGGATACAGCCTTTTTCCGCATGTTCTGAAGATTGTTCCACATCCGAAGCGCATGTGTACAGTTCGGATGGGTATCTAAATAGAGCTGCAATTCATACAATGAAAAATCATACTTCTGAATCATACGAAATAGTTTCATCTTCTCACTCACAAGAACCACCTCCGCGGAAAGGATAGTCTAACGCCGGAAAAATGGTTCCGATCGGGAAGCCGGTGTCAGAGTCATACGGTTCCTCCCATTGCTGGAATGGAATATAGGCCATGCCCGGCGGCGTTTGTTCCGGAAACGGTGCCGGCATATCGCTTTTGACAGGTGCCGCAGCTGGCAACATGGATGCCGCATATTCCCGCAGCAGATTATGCTGCATTCCACTGTAAATGGGGACACGTTCCTGCTGATTTTGCATACAAAACACTCCTTTCTGCGCTTTATCTGCGCATTCCAGTGTATGCGTGACGCGTTCCCTGGGTTCTGCTTTCTTTCTGAAAAATCTGCCTGAATTTTATTGAAATCAATGGATATTTCCTTCGTGACTTAAAAAAATTCGGTATCTATTGACAGATTTACAGAATTTGTGCTATACTCATTGCAGAATCCAAAGAAATCCCATTTCACGCCAAATCCGGGAGGATGAAATTATGAAGTTGTTCGACACACTAGGCCCCGTTATGGTCGGGCCGTCCAGTTCGCACACAGCCGGTGCCGTAAAAATCGGGTATATCACCAGGAAGCTCCTGGGGAACAGCCCGGTTCATGCCGATATCACACTGTATGGTTCCTTTGCGGCAACTGGTGCCGGGCACGGTACAGACCGCGCGCTGATTGCCGGACTTTTGGGCATGAAGCCGGATGATATCCGCGTTCCGGACAGCTTCTCTCTGGCAAAGCAGAGCGGCCTGGATTTTTGTTTTGCGCTGGAATCTGCAAAACGGGGAAATCATCCCAACACAGCAAAGCTGATTGTAACAGATCTCTCCGGAAATACGCTGGAAGTAGTGGGGGCATCTGTAGGCGGCGGCCGTGTGCGCATTTGTGAAATTGACGGAATCCGAACCGATTTTTCCGGAGATTATCATACTATAATTGTCCACAACACAGATACCCCAGGACACGTGGCACAGGTTACCACCGTTCTAGCGCAAAAAAATATCAATATTGCTTCCATGCAGCTGTATCGGAATGTAAAAGGGGGCTATGCAGTTATGATTCTGGAATGCGATGACAAGATCCCGGAGAATATGCTGTCCTGGCTGAAAGATCTGGACGGCATTCTGAAAATCACCAGCTATAACCGGGAGGAGGATATCTGAGATGAAATGGAATTCGATTGCAGAATTGGTTGCGGCCGCCCAGTCCGCTCCCATATGGAAGGTAATCCTAGAAGATGATCTGGACGAAATCACACCGGAGCACACGGAAGAAGCCATCCGCAGAATGCAGCTGCTGTGGGACACGATGAAAAAAACCGTGGCCGAATACGAACCAAACCAGCATTCCCTCAGCGGACTGTCCGGCGGTGACGGTGCGCGGTATGCGCAGATGGCCGACACCGGAAAGCTGCTCTGTGACAATTATTTGAACCAGGTCATTGCAACGGCATTGAAAACCGGCGAATGCAACGCCTGCATGAAACGTATTGTTGCGGCACCGACTGCTGGTTCCTGCGGTGTCATTCCGGCGGTTCTGATTCCGTATCAGCAGGCCTATCCGGATACCACAGAAGAAGAAATGCTCCACGCGCTGTTTGTTTCCGGCGGTTTTGGCACAATTATTGCAGAACGTGCTTCTATTTCCGGCGCAGAGGCCGGCTGTCAGGCAGAGGTCGGCGCAGCTTCTGCTATGGCCGCCGCTGCATTAACCTATCTCCGCGGCGGTACGCCGGATGCCTGTGCCAATGCCTGCGCCATAGCTTTGAAAAATCTGCTGGGTCTTGTCTGCGATCCGGTTGCAGGACTGGTAGAGGTACCCTGTATTAAGCGAAATGTCATTGGCGCTGTAAATGCCATTTCCTGTGCGAATATGGCACTGGCCGGCATTGTCAGTCATATTCCGGCAGATGAGGTGATTGACGCAATGGCAGAAGTAGGAAGCGTTATGTCTGCTACCCTGCGGGAAACGGCAGAAGGCGGCCTTGCGGCAACGCCTACCGGACAACGCCTTGCAAAAAGACTCCAACACAAGTGACAAGCGAGGAACCATTTATGAAACAAATCTCCATTCGGATGAAAGACAGAATCCGAAACTATACCGCATCTATCGACCAGCTGCTCCAGAATCCGCCGCAATCCACGGACTGGAAGCTGGTGCTGGAAAGCCATCTCCAGCAAATCGTATTTTTCCAGCACGAACGGCTGGTGCATCTGATTGTTACCATGACTGTTGCAGTGCTGACGCTGCTTTCTGCCGGATTTGCATTGCTGACAGGACTTTTTACACTGCTGCTCCTGACTGGTGTCTTGTTCCTGTTATTTCTCTGCTATCTGCTGCATTATTTTCTGCTGGAAAATTAGGTACAAGCCATGTATGTGCAGTATGACCGGATTCAAAAGCATTTACACCTATAAAAAACCGGCGAAAGGAATTTCCGCCGGTTTAGCCGCTGTTCTCCTGCGTATTGCCTGTGAGAACAGCTTTTTTATTTGATAGAACGGTTCTGAAACCGATTATGCCTCATCCTGTGTCTGCTTTTTCCGCACAGGCTTTCTCCACTCTTCGGACTCCACCGGCAGCACTTCTTCAAACATGGCATAAAACTTCATGGGAATAAACCGATCCATGTGGCACTTTCCAAAGAACCACTTTCGATACTGGCACTGCTTGATAATATCCTCAAAGAATGTATGAATTTCCAGCCGCTGCTGCATGTCCACACCCAGGCAGTCTTTCAAAGAGGCTGGCGGTTCATGGGTAATGATGTAATCCACTCTGGCATCATAATCGTTCAAATTGTGAATGGCGCGGTTGATTTCCGCATGTGTCGGCTGTTCCCGCTGCCACCAATTGCGCCCCTGCCGAAATTCGAAGTCCTGGCTGTGTCCGCCGCCGAACGCAAAGAAGGAGCGGCCGTCTATGTTAAAAATTTCGCCTCGCATCATGTGAAAAATATTGGGTGCAATGAGGTGTGCTCTGCCGCCTCTCCACTTTACAACGCGGAAATCATGCTCTAAGATGTCAAAATTCTCATGACAGCCATCCACAAATGCAATGGTGAACGGCTTTTCCCGCAGCTTTCGCAGCAGCAGCTTCTCCTGGCGCGAACCGTTCCAGATAAATCCAAAGTCACCGCAGACAATGAGAACGTCTCCGGCTTTTAGCTTTTTGAAAATCGGATCCTTGAATCTTGTGATATCTCCGTGCATATCACCTGTAATATATACCAAAGGTAAACCCTCCCTTATGATTCGAAAAGACTTTTCTCTTTCACCCATAAAAATCAGGGGAAAAAGGTGCATAAAGTTATTTTATCATATTTTCAGGAAAAGGTAAATAAAATTTTGAAAAAAGTCTTTTCGAATCGAATTTTTTTTGCTATAATAGTATAGATGAGTCGATGACTTTCAGGAATAAAGAATTTTCAGGAGGGATTGCATTTTATGCATTTGTTCCATTTTATAAAACGTTTCAGCGCGGTAATACTGACATTGCTCCTTACCGCGGTTTTTCTGGGTAGAATGTCCGTGACAGTAAAGGCGTACACCTTTACACCGGATATCACCCTGCACAGCTCTGCGGCAATTCTCTACTGTCGCGATACTGATCAGATACTCTATGAAAAAAATGCTGATCAGCAGCAAATGCCGGGACATCTGGCACAGATTATGACAGCTGTAGTGGTTCTGGAAGCCTGTTCTGATCTGGACGGAACCACAATTACAGCGGATGACAGCCTGTACAATGTGCTTTACCAGTACAGCGAACCGGACGATCTGCGGTATGCGGATATTTTCAAGGGAGACACCCTCACCGTAAGGGAATATCTGTACGCCATGATGCTCACTTCATCCTGTGAGTCTGCCCTGATTCTGGCAGATCATTTCGGAGACGGCAATGCGCAGAACTTTGTTGCCAAAATGAACGACAAGGCCAAAGCCATTGGATGTACAGGAACAACCTTTACCAATCCCACCGGGCTGGCAGATGCGCAGCAGCAGACAACAGCCAGAGACATGCTGACTATCACCAACTATGCACTGTCTCTGAAAGACTTTGAAAAAATCTCCACCACCGTTTCCTACACGCCAAAATCCTCTAACCCGGAAAATCATCCGGATGCGGCCGCCTGGGTCTGGACGCACTCCAACGCCATGATGCTGGAGGACAGCGACTATTATTATGAGGGCGCAAAGGGCATTAAAACCGGAAATCTGGAAAGCGCCGGGCGCAGCATCATTACTGAAGCCACCAATGACGGAAATACCTACCTGGTGGTTCTGATGAATGCACCATTCCAGGATGAAAACAACAAGCTGCAATACTATCACCTGGACGATGCCACAGCACTGCTCAACTGGGCATTTCGCTCCTTTACCTACACACCGCTTCTGGAAGGCGATGAGGAAATCGGGGAAGTAGAGGTCACCAATTCGGATGGAAACTCCTACGTCCTGGTACAGCCGAAAACCGACTGTGTTCTGCTTTGGTGCAAGGATGTAGACACAACGGCAATTCAAAAGGTGATTCACCTGGATAAAAATGTACAGGCTCCGGTAAAAGCCGGCCAGGAGTTGGGCACCATGGAACTGAAATTTTCCGGAGAGGTCATTGCAGTGATTCCTCTGGTGACAGTCAATCAGGTAGATCGCTCCTTCACAAAGTATAACCTGTATGCGCTGGAAAACTTTCCCCACTCTCCGTGGTTCCGCTATGGCCTTATCGGCGGATTTGTCTGCACAGCGCTGTACATTCTGCTGTGCATCTATGCTTCCTATCGTGCAAAGCGCAGCGTGATTCCGGAAGATCCCATTCATCTGATTCCTCATGCAAAAGACATAGATGATCTTCCGCGGCAGAACTGGAAATATTCAGACTCTGTTTTCTATCATGGCCCCGACCGGCATCCGTCCGAGCAAACAGACAAGAAACCTGAACGGGAAAAGGAAACCGTCGGTTCCGGAAAAAAGTGAGTGTGATCTCCGATGAAACTTGCAATTGCACAAACAGACATTGCATTTGAAAATTACGCAGAAAATCAAAATACTGCAAAGGCATGGATTGAAAAAGCGGCAGAGGCAAAGGCGGATGCCATCTTCTTTCCGGAAATGAGCTTTACCGGATTTTCCATGCACGTATCTCAGATTGCGCCGTATGGTGCAGATGCGGTGCATGCCATGCGGCAGCTTGCAAAGAAGCAGCACATTGCAATTGGATTTGGCTATGTTGCAAAGGTAGCAGACGGCAGGGGACAGAACCGTTATCAGGTCGTGCTCCCCTCTGGGGAAATCTGTCTGGATTATCAGAAGATACATCCGTTTTCCTATGGGAAAGAGGATCAGTATTATGAAAAAGGCAGCCGCATTGCGGTGGGAAATCTCTGCGGTGTACCCTTAAGCGCGCTGATCTGCTATGACCTGCGTTTCCCGGAAGTGTTCCGGCTGGCGGCACAAGAGGCTTCCATTTTGCTCGTACCGGCCAACTGGCTGGCACAGCGCAGTTCCCATTGGAACACACTGCTTCGGGCAAGAGCCATTGAAAATCAAGTATATGTCCTGGGCATCAATTGTGTGGGGCGGCAAAACACGCTGAAATTTCTGGGGCAAAGCGCCTGCTATGATCCGGAGGGAAACTGCCTTGTCCAATGTGATCAGAACGCGTCTCTTTCCTATGTGACCATTGAAACGCCGGTATCCCAATTCCGCAGCACGTTTCCCACGACAGAAGATGCCAGACTTTCCTGGTATGCTGCGGCATACCAACAGCTGGAACCATAAACGCCTGTCCTGTATTCTCGTAAATAAAAGAAGCACTGTGCCGGCGAAATGCCATTCTGCACAGTGCTTCTTTTTCATTTTCTGTTCTGCATTTTGCTTTCCAATGCAATCCGTCAAAGCCGCGTTTCAGGAAATCTCAGGATTCATATTCGACATCCATTGCCTTCTGGAAAAAGGCATGCATTTCCGGGAACTTGTCCATAATCCGCATGGGCTTGATTTTCGTATCGGTAAAGCAGTGCGCAGAAGTTCCCACAGCGCAAAGGGCATTGTCCTCCACACAGCGGATTTCATAGGAAAGCTCCAGCTTAAAGCCGTTGTACTTTGTGATGGTGGAATACACAGCCAGATGCTGTCCAAACCGAAGGGAATGCTTGTAGTTGCAGGTAATGCCCAAAACCGGGAGCATAATCCCTTGCTGTTCCATCCTTTCATAGCCAACGCCAATCTTATCCATGAAGTCAACCCGCGCTTCTTCCATCATATGAATGTAATTCGAATGGTTTACAATGTCCGTCCGGTCTGTCTCGTGATAAAATACCATTCTGGTATAAGGGGTAATCCGCATAAGTCAAGGCTCCTTTCCGTGCCTAGGCACCTGCATCTTTCGTGCAGGCAAATTCTGAAAATAGATCAGAGTGCATTGTTTTCCTGCGCAGAATTTCACGCAGGCTTTTATGAGAATATATTTTAGTATAGCACATTCTTTCAGAAATTCCCAGTTTATTTTATGAATATGCAGTAAAATCTAGAAAGAAAATTGGAGGAAATCTTATATGAAAAAGTCGATTGCGCTCCCAGAACCGGTTCTCTGGCTGTTTCAGCGTCTGGAACAGGCCGGATATCAGGTGTATGCAGTGGGCGGCTGTGTACGGGATGCTTTACTTGGAAAATCGCCACAGGACTGGGACTTGTGCACAGATGCACGCCCGGAGGAAATGCTGCGTCTTTTCTCCGATTGCCAGACGATTGATGCCGGCAAAAAACACGGTACTATCACCGTAATTCTGGAACATCAGCCCTATGAAATCACCACCTTTCGCACAGAAGGCGTGTACAAAGACGGCCGCCATCCTGAAAACGTGCAGTTCATCTCTGATCTGAAAAAGGACCTGCGCCGCAGAGACTTTACAATGAACGCCATGGCATACCATCCCGGAAAGGGAATCGTGGATTTATACGGCGGCATTTCGGATTTGAAGCAGGGAATGCTCCGCTGTGTGGGTGATCCGAAAAAGCGCTTTTCAGAGGATGCCCTGCGGATTCTCCGTGGCCTTCGATTTGCGGCATGTTATCGTTACCAGTTGGAACCGACTGCGGCACAGGCGGCGGTAAAGCTGGCGCCATCTCTTCGGCAGATTTCCGCGGAACGGATTGCAGCGGAATTTGACCGTTTTTTGAAAGGGGACGGCAAAACTGTGGCATCGTTGCTCCGTGATTTCACACCGGTGTGGGATGTAATTTTGCCGGAATGCCGGAAGCTCCGGGCATGCGGACAGCATCACCCCAGGCACTGCGATACCGTATGGGAACACACACTTCGGGTCGTGGAGGCAGTGTCGGCTTCCGGAGATCTCCGCTGGGCGGCACTGCTGCATGACATTGCAAAACCGGATACCAAAACAACAGACGCACAGGGGACAGATCACTTCTACGGGCACGAAGCCGCAGGCGCTGTACAGGCAGAGTGCATCCTCAAACGCTTTCATCTGGAAAAGAAGCGGATAACCGAGATTTGTACACTGATTCGCTGTCACGGGCTTTCCGTTCCGGCAGAACCGCGCAGTATGCGGCGTATGCTTTGCCGCTATGGGGAGGATATCACGCGTCAGTACCTGCTGCTGCGGAAGGCAGACTGCACCGGCCAGGCACCGGAGGTATTGCCGGAAGAACTGCCGAAAATCCAAAACGCAAAGGCGCTCCTGGAACAAATTCTCCGGGAAAATGCCTGTTTTCAGTTGAAGGACTTAGCCGTCAACGGAAATGATCTTTTAAAAATCGGCATCAAAAAAGGACCACGCCTGGGCGTGATCCTAAAAAAGCTGTTAGAATTGGTCGTAGATGAAGCAGTCCCCAATGAACGGAAAACACTTTTGCAGCAGGCAAAGGCGCTGTTGATTACGCTTCCTTCGCTTCCGGCTGTCCCAATTCCAGATAATAATGATTCAGATACTTGTGATAAGATTCCTGAAAATCCATGTCATCTTTCTTGATGTTATGCAGATATTTGTGAATGTTTTCGTGCTCATCAATTTCAATCATTGCACCGGCAATGTTGGAGCAGTGATCTGAAACCCGCTCAATATTGGTTAACAAATCCTGATACACATAACCCAGTTCAACGGTGCAGGATGCCTCCTGCAAGCGCTTGATATGCCGGTTTTTCAGTTCAATGTTCAGGGTGTCTACCACTTCTTCCAGCGGTTCGACCTGGTGTGCAATCATCAGGTCATCTTTTTCGAAAGAGGAATACGCCATACTCATCGCCTTCATCATTGCGTCACACAGAATCCGCAGTTCATTTGCCGCATCTCCGGAAAAATGCAGTCCCTTTTCATGCAGCTCGTGGGCAGATTCCATGATATTTACGGCGTGATCTCCAATTCGTTCAAAGTTGCCGATACAGTGCAGCATCTTGGAAACTGTCCGGTTGTCCTTAGAGGCCAGGCTGTGCTTGCTGATCCTCACCAGATATGCGTTCAACTTATCCTCGTATTTGTCAATGCGGTTTTCATTTTCCCGGATGGTTTCCTCAACCGATTCATCGTAGTTGAACAGAATCTGAATGGCCTGTTCCATGGTCTTCTTAGACAGTTCGGCCATCTGTACTGTAACTTCACGGGAAACCTCAATGGCAACTGCCGGGGTTGCCAGCAGACGTTCATCCAGCATGGCACGCTTTTCTTTTTCGGCCTTTTCTTCCTTGCTGTCCCGTACAAAAAAGTATGCCAGTTTTTCCAGATATTTTGTGAAGGGGAGCAGCAGTGCAGTTGTTACAATGTTAAAGATAGTGTGCACCAGTGCAACGCCCACCGGATCGATTGCCATGGCCACAATACTGAACTGAATCAGCCAGTGCAACAGATAGAATACCGGGAGAATAATCAAGGTACCGATGCAGTTAAAGCAGATATGCACCGCTGCAACACGCTTTGCACTCCGGTTTACGCCAATGCTGGAAAGGAGCGCAGTAACACAGGTACCGATGTTCTGTCCCATAATGATCGGAATGGCCATGCCGTAGGTCACCTGACCCGTCAGGGAAAGCGCCTGCAAAATACCAACCGAGGCAGCAGAACTTTGAATGATTCCGGTAAAGACAGCACCCACCAGAACGCCCATAATCGGATTTTGGAACGCAGTCAGAATGTGTGTGAACTGCGGCGAATCTGCCAGCGGGCTGACAGAATTGCTCATCAGCGTCATACCAGTCATCAGAACTGAGAATCCGACCATAATCCGGCCGATGTCCTTGGTGCGGTTGTGCTTTGCCGTCATGATCATAATTACGCCAATCAGTGCAATAATCGGGGAGAAGGACTCCGGCTTCAGCATACGAAGGAAAATATTATCTCCCTCAATCCCGGACAAGCTCAGAATCCAGGCGGTCAGCGTTGTTCCCACATTCGAGCCCATCAGAACGCCGATGGTCTGGCTCAGTTCCATGATTCCGGAGTTTACCAGTCCCACCAGCATAACAGTCAATGCGGAAGAGGATTGTATCGCAATCGTAATGCCCATACCGAGCAAAAGACTCTTGAAACGGTTTGAGGTCATTTTTTTCAGTACGATTTCCAGCTTGCTTCCGGCCAGCTTTTCCAGACCGGATGACATTACATTCATGCCGTACAGGAAAAATGCCAGGCCGCCCAGAAGTGTAATCACTGAGAAAATATCCATAATTTCTCATTCTCCTTTGTTGCTGCATTCAGATTGGAATGCGTTTTTTGAAATGATTGTGCCGCAGTGTCTATGCCGCAAAAGCGCCGCCTAGACACTGCGCATTGTCACTATTATACAAACCCAATGTAAAGTCTGATCGCCCTCAATGTAAAATCTACGTAAAATAACAAAATGCGTCAAAATCACATGTTTTACCGCATCCGCCGGAAGCTGCGCCGATATTCCGCATGCACTGTCGGTTCATGGGGAAAAAACTTTTCTTTTGTCCTATTGCATTTTTTGTATCTTTCAGGTATAATATAAAGTATCATTTCCGCAGCGCGCGGGTTCTCTGCTGCGGAACAGGAGGAGTCTATGAAAAAATGGTTCATTCATCAGCCATCAGAAAAAGCGGCTGATGCAATTCGATCCGCCAGCGACCTGTCTTTGCTGTGCGCACAGATTCTGGCATCTCGTGGAATGGAAACCGTACAGGATGCTGCTGCATTTCTACAGTGTGACGGCCTGGCAGATCCGTTTCTTACAGCAGACATGCAGCAGGCGGCAGATATTCTGAACGCGGCACTCGACCAGGGTGAAAAAATCTGCATTTACGGAGATTATGACTGTGACGGTGTGATGGCAACGGTGATTCTCTACTCCTATTTGTCAGAAATGGGAGCGGATGTCATTTACCGGATTCCAGAACGGGAAGAGGGCTACGGCCTGAATGCTGCCGCCATTGCCCAGATGCATGCAGACGGTGTGTCGCTTATTGTGACGGTAGACAACGGCATCACAGCTATCGAAGAAGCGGCATTGATTGCTGATCTGGGGATGCATCTGGTTATCACAGACCACCATCAGCCCCTGGACACGCTTCCGCAGGCAGATGCAATTGTTGATGCTCACCGTCCGGATGATACCTCCCCATTCCATCTGCTCTGCGGCGCAGGCGTTGCCTTAAAATTGGTGGCGGCGATGGACGGCGGAGACGATACTATGGCACTGGAACAGTTTGGAGAACTGGCTGCCATTGCCACTGTCGCGGATGTAGTCAGCCTGTCCGGAGAAAACCGCTATCTAGTGCAGCTGGGACTGCGGCTCCTGGCAAATACAGAGCGGCCGGGACTGCTGGCACTTCTGGACACGGCCGGACTGTTGGGAAAGCCATTTACTGCAACCTCCATCGCCTTTGGCATTGCGCCGCGCATTAACGCTGCCGGACGATTCGGTTCCCCCAGCACAGCGGTAGAGCTGCTGCTCTGTGAGGATCCGGAGGAAGCCGGGCACCTGGCACAGGAGCTGGAACGCCGCAATACTGCCAGAAAAGCAGAAGAGCAGCGCATTCTGGAACAGATTGCGGCACAGGTGACCGAAGCGCCGGAGCTGCTCACCAGACGTGTTTTGGTTTTTGCCGGGGAGAACTGGCATCACGGCGTAATCGGCATTGCAGCCTCTCGGTTGGAAGAACAATTCGGAAAGCCCATAATCCTGATTACGATAGAAGGGGACACGGCAAGAGGTTCCATGCGTTCCTTTGGCGCGTTTTCTGCATTCCAGTGCCTGAACGCCTGCCGGGAGTACCTGAGCCGTTACGGCGGCCATCCGGGCGCAGGGGGATTTTCTCTGCCGGCAAAGCAGGTAGATGCATTCCAGAGTGCTGTGGAAGCCTATGCAGCTTCAGAATTTCCGGAAATGCCTGATCTGGCAATAGAAGCTGATCTGCTCCTGCTGCCCCAGCAGATCACCATGGAAAATATGATGAGCCTTTCTGCACTGGCGCCGTTCGGGGAAGGGAATCCGATTCCGGTATTCGCACTGTGCCACGCAGTACTTCGCGAGGTAGTACCCCTGGCGAAAGGCGCACATACAAAGCTGCGGATTACATATGGCCCTATGGCACTGGAACTGCTGTTGTTCCGTGTCCGGCCGGAAGCCTTTCCCATGAAGCCGGGAACCGTTTGCGATTTTCTGGTCAATGCAGAAATCAGCACATTTCAGGGAAAGCCTCAGCTGTCGCTGATCATCAAGGATTACCGCAGAAGCGGACTCAAACAGGCAAAGTATTTTGCTGCAAAACAAACCTATGAGAAATTCTGCCGCAGGGAAAGCTTGTCGGCCGCATATTGCCGCGCCATTACCCCCAGCCGGCAGGAGCTAATTCAGATTTATCAGCGCATTCCGGAAAGTGCCTTGTCTCTTGACACACTTTTTGGCGGACTGCAAAACCTGCCGGAAATGAACTACTGCAAAATGCGGATTGCAGTAGATATCTTTTCGGAGCTGCATCTGGTACAGCAAAATCGATGGACAGAACAGGTGACACGCGTTTCTGTCCAGGGGAAAGCCGATTTGCAGGCATCGAAATTATTACAGGGATTACAGAAAAAAGGAGCGGATGTATCATGACAAAGGAAAAGGAAAGCGATATGAAAGATGCGGAGATGGTTCCGGAGAAAGATGCGCCGCAGATTCCGGAGCATGAAGTGACAATTTCAGAACTGGCCAAAAAGATTCTTGCCACAGATAAGCAGTATGATCTCAGCAAGATTCTCTCCGCCTATCAGCTGGCAGAGAGCGCACACGCCGGACAGACACGCTCTTCCGGAGAGCCGTATATCATCCATCCGCTTGCCGTTGCAGACATTCTGCTGGATCTTGGCATGGATACGGACACCATCTGTGTAGGACTTTTGCATGACGTTGTGGAAGACACGGACTACACCCTGGACGATATCCGGAAAAAATTCGGACAGGATGTGGCTGTCCTGGTAGACGGTGTTACCAAATTAAACCGCATTCCGCTGTTTGACAAGGAGCAGCAGCAGGCCAACAACGTGCGAAAAATTCTCCTCGCCATGTCCCACGACATTCGGGTTATGATCATTAAGCTGGCAGACCGGATTCACAACATGCGGACGCTGAAATATCTTCCGCCGGAGAAGCAGCGCCGGATTGCGCTGGAAACCATGAATGTTTATGCGCCCATTGCCCATCGTCTCGGCATTCGCACCGTGAAGGATGAATTGGAAGACCTGGCGTTTTACTATCTGGATTCCTATGCGTATTCTGAAATTGAACACATCATGGAAATCAAGAAGGACGAACGGGAAGCGTTCATTGAATCCATCAAGGACCGCATCCGGAAGCGTCTGGCACAGGAACAGTTTGCAAAGGAACCGATTATTGAAGGCCGTGTCAAGAGCATCTACGGTATTTATAAAAAAGTCTATGTCAACCACAAGAGCATGGACGAAATCTATGACAAATATGCAGTCCGTGTCATCGTCTCTACCGTTGCGGAATGCTATATGGTTCTGGGTATTGTGCATGATATGTTCCGCCCGCTGCCCAATCGATTCAAAGACTACATTTCCACGCCGAAATCCAATATGTACCAATCCCTGCACACCACCGTACTGGGACGGGAAAGCATTCCCTTCGAAATACAAATCCGCACCTGGGATATGCATGTTTCCGCGGAATACGGAATCGCTGCCCACTGGAAGTACAAAGAGGGCATCCAGGGCAAGGATAAGATGGAAGAGCGTCTGGCATGGGTTCGAAAGGTCATTGAGGCTCAGCAGACTTCCGATGATGTAGAAGAAATTGTCCGTGCCATTAAAAATGACCTCTCTCCGGAGGATATTGTGGTCATGACCCCCCGTGGCGATTCCATATCCCTGCCGGTCGGCTCCACTGTCATTGATTTTGCATACCGCATTCATACGGAAATCGGCCATAAAACCATCGGCGGCAAAGTGGACGGCAAAATGGTACCCCTGGACTATCCGCTCCAGACCGGCCAGATCTGCGAGGTTCTGACCAGCAAGGATCCCAATAAGGGACCGAACCGTGCTTGGCTTGGCATTGTAAAAACCAATGAAGCAAAGTCGAAAATCCGCTCCTGGTTCAAAAAAGAGTGCCGGGAGGAAAACGTGGCTACCGGCAAGGCGAGCCTGGAACAGGAATTCAAACGATGTCACATCAACCTGCCGGAATCTGAATGGGAAGCCTTCCTGGCGGATGACTTGAAACGGCATAACTGCGCCACACTGGAAGATTTCTTTGCTTCCATCGGATACGGCGGTATTACCTTGTCGAAGATCATGCCCCGTCTCAAAGAGGTCTATGTCAAGACCCACGGCCCGGAGGAAGTCAATGAAAATCCGGTAGAACCGGTAACACCTCAGGATGCAGTAGCCGGAAAAAGCTGTATCGTTCTGGATAAAATTGACTGCGTCTTTAAGTTTGCCCAGTGCTGTAATCCGCTCCCTGGAGATGAGATTGTAGGCTTTATTACCCGTGGACATGGTATTTCCGTGCATAACATCAACTGCGTCAATTATCAGGCAGCGTTAAAGCGGAATGATCCGGAGGAGATGGCGCGTTGGCTCCCGGTACAGTGGACAAATAACACCACTGCGCTGATTCCCACCAGCATTGAAGTCATTGCAGTAGACCGGGTGGGACTGGTATTTGACATTACAAAGATTCTTTCAGAATCGCATATCCAGATTGTGCATTCTGCATCCCGGAATCTGCGGAACGGAAACGCCATTTTTGAAGCCAGTGTACAGGTGGCCGGAACGGATCAGCTCAAAACCATTATGGACAAACTGCGCAAAATCCGCGGTGTTATTTCCGTAGAACGTGCAAAAAAGTGAGGTGCTTTTCATGGAAATCACAAAACTGACACTAGGTTCTCTGGCATCCAACTGCTATATCCAATCGGTTGAAAACGGGCAGTGTGTCATTGTGGACATTGGCGAGGGTGCTCCGGTTCTGCTGCGGCATCTGGAGCAAATGCACCTGAAACCTGTGGCAATTTTACTGACACACGGCCACTATGACCACATTGCCGGAGTAGAACAGGTACAGAAAACATGGAACATTCCGGTATATATCCACAAAATGGATGCTGCCATGCTGACAGACAGCCGTTTGAATCTGGGGGACTGGCTCTCTGATCTGCCGTTTCAGCCGGTAAAGGCCTGGGAAACCGTAGAAGAGGGCGACCATCTCACATTCGGAACGGCAGATTTTTCCGTACTCCACACACCAGGCCATACTCCTGGCAGCATTTGCTGGATGTGTGAAGATCTGCTGTACACCGGAGACACGCTGTTCCGCATGTCACGGGGACGGACGGATTTCCCCGGCGGAAGCGACGGTCAGATGCTGGATTCCTTCCGCAAGCTGAAATCCCTGGAAGGGGACTATCGGGTATTGCCGGGGCACAATGAAGAAACAACGCTTTCCTTTGAAAAAGCACACAATCCAACAATGCGAGGACTATAATTCATGCCAAATCAAATAGAAACCAATCCAAAAGCACCTTTTTCCATTGCCTTTTCCGGGCATACGCTAAAATATGAAATTGAATGCATCTTTAAAATCTTTCTGCCCATTCGAAAATTCGCCTTTCTGTATGATTTGACGGCATTGCCGGAGGATGCAGAAGAAGGCGCTGTCGTGACATTGGAACAGCAGGGGAGCCAGAGCCGCTTCTTTGTCCGGGTACAGTATCAGGGACAGCAGCTAGAACAGGAGCATCTGTTTCCGGCATGTTCTCCGGAAACAGAGAAGCAGTTGTGCGAGTACCGGTTTTGCTGTATGCTGTACCGCATCCTGGAACAGATTACAGATCTGCATCCGGCATGGGGACTGCTGACCGGGATTCGTCCTGTGAAAAAGGTGCAGCCGCTCCTGGAAAAGGGTATGTCCCGGGAAGAAGTCTGTCAGGAACTGCACGAAAAATACTGGATTGCTCCGGAAAAGCTGTCTCTCGTCTATGACACCGCCATGGTACAGCAGCCGCTTTTGCAGCAGACACCGGCACACGGAATCAGCCTGTATGTCTCGATTCCGTTTTGCCCCACACGGTGTAGCTACTGCTCCTTTGTTTCCCATTCCATCGAACAGGCACAGAAACTGATTCCGGGATATCTGGAAAAGCTGTGCGTGGAACTGGAAATCTGGGGGCAGCTGGTACGGGAACAGGGCTTATTAGTAGATACCGTTTACTTTGGTGGCGGAACACCAACTGCATTGACTGCGGTACAGCTGGGACAGGTATTGGAAGCAGTACAGAAAAATTTTGACCTTTCTCATCTGCGGGAATACTGCGTGGAAGCCGGCAGACCGGATACCATCACGCTGGAAAAGCTGGAAACCCTGAAAAGATTTGGTGTAAACCGCATTTCCGTAAATCCGCAAACCATGCAGGACAGCGTATTGGAAACCATCGGACGAAAGCACACGACTGCACAAACGGTGGAAGCATTTCATATGGCACGAAAAGCCGGCTTTGAAAATATCAATATGGACTTGATTGCCGGCTTGCCGGGCGATACGCCGGACGGATTTCACGATACCTTAAATCAGATTCTCGCTTTAAACCCGGACAGCATCACTGTACATGCCCTGACACTGAAACGAGCCGCAAATCTTTTTTCCGAAGGAGAACGCCAGGTACATAATCCGGTGGAACAAATGGTTCAGGAGAGCATGCGCCGTCTGCCGGAACACGGATATGCGCCCTACTACATGTATCGGCAGAAAAATACCATCGACAATCAGGAAAATGTGGGCTACGCCCGTGCCGGGAAAGAGTCCCTATACAACATCCTGATTATGGATGAGAGCCAGTCCATTTTCGGTGCCGGATGCGGTGCATCGACTAAACTGGTAGAGCCATGCGGAAAAATCACACGAATTCACAACTATAAATTCCCGTACGAGTACATCCGGCAGTTTGATCAGCTCATGGAAAAGAAACAACAGGTACGGGAAATCTGCGAACGAATTCGGGAACAGGAAGAGGCGTAAAAATGAGTTTGATTTGCATCCAGGATCAAGATGAATATTACCAAAACGGAACCTTTGCATCTGTTTTATTTCAGCGTCAGATTCCCATTCACATTGACCCAGAGGTAGATATGGCATATGCGGAGCAGTGTGTGGAACATTTTAACCACCTCTCAGACCAGATGATCGATCAATTTTGTAAGATGGCAATTGCCTATTGTGAGTTCATGCGTGAAGAATGGGCAGAATTTGAAGATATCTATCCGGATATTGTAGAAGCCATTCAGCGTGAAATTCCGAAAAGACTGCATGGGAAAGAAGTGTTGTCATTTTTGACCACGCCCGAAATGTATATTGAACCGCCGGAGGAGACTATTTCCGGATATACCATTTCCAGCGCCTGCATCTGGGAACCAGAGCATGCATTGGACTGGATTATACGCGGCAATAAAAATCTCTATGTAGGCCCCTGCGAGGGAATGAGCGCATGGATGGAAGAGGAAGACTACGAATGTCCTTTCTAATGGATTTCACAAGAACATTTTTTCCTGTGATTTTCAAAAGGAACTGCGGCATATAACAAGGCGTTTGACTGAGAACCTGTCTTCACAAGCGTATACACGTGTCTTTTCGGCAAATTGTGCTGCA
>UQYK01000040.1 GCA_900545285.1 uncultured Ruminococcus sp. | reverse complement strand
GTAATGGGTGGTTTCGCTATTGTGGATATTTGCGGTAATTTGTGGAATTGCTATAATGCAATTGGTGCAGGAAAAAAGATTCCTGTGATTATCAGTAGAGGAGATGGCAGTTTTTATATTTCTGAAACAACAACAGCAGAAAGAGTAAATAAAGGGGAACGATATATTGCTATTTCAGATCACATCAACAGTTCGGCTGCTTTTAAAACGCATACAAATGGTAAATGCTATGGTAGCTTGAATGAAGCATATGACGCATATAAAAAGCTGCTTGCGGACGAAAAATATAAAGATTATGAGGATACGCTGCCTAAGTAAAGGCAATGCTGTGTTTCTGTGATACCGTTTCCTGGGAATACGATTTGCCGCTGGATTTCACGTTCAAAATTCGCCGGCGGTACAAGCGGTTGGCCGTGTTCACCGCAAATTATATACTTGACAAATCTTTGAAAATCCGGTATAATAGGGATACCATGAGCAGGCTGTGTGATAGCGTGACTTCGGTCATGAGGAAAGTCCGAGCACCGCAGGGCAGAATAGCTGCTAACGGCAGCCGGGGGCGACCCTAGAGCCAGTGCAACAGAGAGATACCGCCGCAGCAATGCGGTAAGGGTGGAAAGGTGCGGTAAGAGCGCACCAGAGTATAGGAGACTATACTGCTATGTAAACCTTATTCGGTGCAACGCCTATTGGTACGTTTTGTCTTAACATCGGCCCGGTGGACAATGACGTAATGGCGGCTGGAGCTGTGAGGCGACTTGCAGACGAGATAAATTATCGCACACGACAGAACTCGGCTTATAGGTCTGGTCATGCAGAACAGCGCAGCATTTGTCTGCGCTTTCTTTTTAATGTTTCGCCTGGATATTGGCCTTGCTTTTTCTCTTTTTGGAAGAATAAAAAGGGATAGAAACGCTGCTTTTTGTATAGGATAGTAAGAGCACATCTTCAGACAGATGATATCATACAGAAAGCAGGCGAGCATCAAAATGGCAGTTTGGAAGCAGACAGAGAAGCAAGTTCCAGCGCCTTCTATGGCAGTTCGTGTTGTTACAGCAGAAAAAAATGCGGCGGCAAGAGAGGCGGACAATATCCGGCTTGGGACAATGCTGAAACAGCTGATGGAACAAAAAGAAACCAAATCAGGATTCCTGCGGCAGCAGTGAAACAAACCTTTTGATAAACCTGAAGAAAATCAGAATGAAATGGAGGATATCACGTGGATGCAGAAACGATGCTCTGGTATACAGAGCCGGCAGCAGATTTTGATCACGCACTTCCCATCGGAAACGGACGGATTGGTGCGATGGTATTCGGCGGCGCAGCAGATGAGGTATTAAAGCTCAATGAGGATTCTGTCTGGTCAGGCGGCAAGCGGAACCGGAATAACCCGGACGCACGGGAAGGTCTGGAAGAAGTACGCGCATTGCTGCGGGAAGAAAATATTGCAGAAGCCGAGAAGATTGCCTTTCAGAAATTACAGGGCGTTACACCGAATTCCCGGCACTATATGCCACTGGGGAATTTAAATCTGCACATGGATTTTCCCGGAAAACCAAAGCAGTATGTCCGCAGCCTGGATCTGGAACGCGCCCTGAGCACTGTGCGGTTTGATGCAGGCGATGTGACTTATATTCGGGAAACATTTGTATCAGTGCCGGATCATGTACTGGTCATGCACATTGAGTCTAGCGAACGGGGAAAGATTTTCCTGAATGCTTCCTTAGACGGACGGGACGATTATTATGACGACTGCCGTCCCAGTCCGGACGATAAAAATACGCTCCTGTATACCGGCGGAACCGGAAGCCGGGACGGGATTTTCTTTGCTGCTGCGCTTACCTGCTTTGCAGAAGGCGGAACCGTGCGGACACTGGGCGGCGCGCTGACTGTATCTGGTGCCAATGCAGCAACGTTGATTCTCAGCGTGGGAACCAGCTTTTATCACGGCGATCATTACGAAGCCTCTGCATTGCTGGATGCGTCCTATGCCGCAGAGTGCAGCTATGAGGAACTGCTGTACCGCCATCTGACAGAATATCAGGAAAAGTTCCGCCGTGTACGCTTTACGCTGCCGGACAACAGCGAAGGTGGCAGCAGCCTGCCTACGGATGAACGGCTGATGCGTCTGCGCGGTGATGAGGGCGATCATAAAGAGTGTAAGCTTCAGATTCATGACAGCAAACTGGCCGTGCTGTACTTCAACTATGGCCGCTATCTGATGCTGTCTGCCAGCCGTCCGGAAACACAGCCCATGAATCTCCAGGGAATCTGGAATCAGGATATGTGGCCGGCGTGGGGCTGCCGCTACACCATCAATATCAATACGCAGATGAATTACTGGCCGGCTGAGGTGTGCAACTTATCCGAGTGCCACCTGCCGTTGTTTGATCTGATTGAACGCATGCGTGCGCCGGGACGGGAAACCGCACAGGCCATGTATGGCTGTCATGGTTTTGTCTGCCATCACAATACAGATATCTGGGGGGATACGGCACCCCAGGATCTCTGTATGCCGGCCACAATCTGGCCTATGGGTGCTGCGTGGCTGTGCTTGCATATCTTTGAGCACTACCAGTTTACACAGGATCTGGAATTCCTGGATCAGCATTATGAAGCCATGCGGGAGGCTGCTCTGTTCTTTGTGGATTATCTGACGGAAAATGAGGAGGGCGAGCTGGTGACATGCCCGTCCGTTTCCCCGGAGAACACCTATCAGACACAGCGCGGAACAAAGGGAAGCCTTTGTATCGGCCCGTCTATGGATACGGAAATTCTGACTGTGTTGTTCCGGAATGTGATTGCAAGCAGCAAGCTATTGAACCGGGATGCAGAATTTGCGGAAAAACTGGAAGAACTGCTGCATCGTCTGCCGCCGCTGAAAATCGGAAAATACGGCCAGATTCAGGAATGGGCGAAGGACTATGAAGAGGTGGAAATCGGCCACCGGCATATCTCGCACCTGTTTGCGCTCTATCCGGCAGACCTGATTACACCGTATCACACCCCAGAACTTGGAAAGGCAGCTCGTGCCACACTGATTCGCCGTCTGATTCATGGCGGCGGTCATACCGGCTGGAGCAGAGCCTGGATTATCAATATGTGGGCACGTCTTTTGGACAGCGGCATGGCATATGAAAACTTGCAGCAGCTGCTGGCGTGGTCTACCAATCCCAACTTGCTGGATTCTCATCCGCCGTTCCAGATTGACGGCAACTTTGGCGGCACGGCTGCCATTGCAGAATGCCTGCTGCAAAGCCATCGGGGTGAAATCAATTTGCTTCCTGCACTGCCGGAAGCCTGGCCGGAGGGCAGCATCTGCGGTCTGCGCGCCAGAGGCGGATTTGAAGTGGACATCACCTGGTATAACAAGAAGCTGGAATCTGCGGCAATTCGTTCGCTGCACGGTGGTGTCTGCACCCTTCGTGCCAATACCATTGTCAGCGTCAGCAGTGATGCAGGACCGGTAGATGCGCGTGTAGACGGCGATCTGGTTACATTTTCGACAGAAGCCGGCATGGTATACCGGATTCGGGCATGAACATGTTGATACGGGGATTTGTGAGCAATAGAAAGTAAGATGAAAGCATGAAGAAAAAGCAATTTCTCTGTCTGATAACCGCGTGTGCGCTTTTATCAGGCTGTGCACAAATTGAACAGGGAGAGCTGAGCCCGGAAACAGTGTTGACCGCCACTGGAACAACTGCGCTTCAATCAGAGTCCGCAGCAGATTCCACAATCCCGAAGCGGGAAACCGTTGCGCTGCAAGTGCCGGAAATCACCAGACAGGACGCGAAGATCAATATCGAGGCAGAGGATGCCGCCATTCCGGAGCAGTGCGCTGTGGCAGTAATGCCGCGTCTGGGATATTCCGGAACTGGTTACCTGAGCGGGCTGAATGCGGAAAATAAGGTGAAATTATCACTACAGGCAGAAATTCCTGCAACGCAGCACTATGACATTACGTTTGTGGTCGGCTCTGTGGCACCGAGTACTTGTAAGATACTGGCAAATGATGAGCCGGTTTATACACTGCAAGCGGAACCAACGGATAATTTTGTCCGCATTACAGTACAGGGTGTATTTTTAAACAGCGGCAGCTGCACATTTTCCATAGAACCGGTAGAAGGCTCTATTGATGTAGACTGTCTGGAACTTACCAATAACGAGAGTCTATACGAAGAATCTGCCGCGGTAGCAGATGCGCCGGTAGATCCATCCGCTTCTGCCGGGGCAAAAAAACTGTACACGTATCTGAAGGATGCCCACGGTTCCAAGATTGCAACCGGGCAGTATGTTTCAGACAACACTGGAAAAGAAATCGGAGAGATTTATTCCATTACCGGTGAATATCCTATGATACGCTTTGCGGATTTGGGGGCATATTCTCCCAACGGCGGCGATCAGACAAAGGCCACAGCCATTGCAGACAGTCTGGCCTGGGCAGAAGAAGGCGGTGCTGTGGGTCTGAGCTGGTATTGGAATGCGCCTACCGGCACGCCAAGTGTTTACGCCAAGGATACCACATTTGATCTGGCGAAGGCGGTAACTGAGGAAGATGTGGCAAGTCTTTCTCTGGAAGCGTTACAGAAAAAGCAGCAGGCCGGTGAAATCTCAGAGGAATGCTGCGCGCTGATTCAGGATATCGATGCGCTGTCTGCGGATATGCAGCCTTTGGCAGATGCAGATGTTCCGGTGCTGTGGCGGCCTTTGATGGAGGCCAGCGGCGAATGGTATTGGTGGGGCGCATCTGGTGCAGATGCCTATCGATGGCTCTGGAACCTGATGTACACCCGTATGACATCCTATCACAATCTGCATAACCTGATCTGGGTCTGGAACGGACAGAGCAATGCGTTCCAGGTAGATGCAGACAAGTATGATATTGCCGCACTGGATCTCTACGTAGAAAAGGAAGAGGTCTACGGCAGCCGTTATGAGCAGTACGTGGCACTGCGGAATATGGTTCCCGGCAAAATGCTTGCCATCAGTGAATGCAGCAATATTCCGGATATTACGGCTATGTTCCGGGACAATGCGGTCTGGTCGTTCTTCGGCTTGTGGTATGCGCCGTATCTGGGAGAATATACGGATAATCAGGCGTTGGTGGATTTTTATCATTCCGAGGGAACACTGACCAGAAATGACTACGCAGCAGCTTTGCAGGGGTAGCATGCGCGGAAACAATCTCATAAAAATGTAAGGGAAAAGCAGTCAGATTTCTGGCTGTTTTTTCTTTTTTGGAGTTGTTTGAACCGTATAGATTGCAAAAGAAAAGGCACTGCAAAAGAAACAAGAGGAACTGAAACGGAACGCGAATGAAAAGATAGGAGAATTCTGCAAAAACTTTATTTATATCACTTTTCCAGGGAAGTGGAAATAAGTATTGACATTTTCTCAGAAATCCGATATAATGATCATATGAACAGATGTTCATATGATCATTATTCTTGCTGGAGGAAAATCAAATGAAAAAAGTATTTAAACTGGAAAACCTGGATTGTGCTAACTGTGCAGCAAAAATGGAAGCTGCAATTCAGAAGCTGGATGGCGTAAAGTCTGCAACAATCAGCTTTATGACACAGAAACTGACACTGGAGGCAGATGACGCAGAATTCGATAAGATTCTGAAGGCAGCGCAGAAGTGTATGCATAAGGTAGAGCCGGACTGCGAAATTATTGTAAAGTGAGCATTCATTTTATCGAAAAAGCTGTCTCGGATTTGAAGGGTTGTGCCGTTGGAATCGAGACAGCTTTTTCATAAGACGCTTTTTGAAACTGGAAAATAAACGGAGGAGGGTATGGAGATGACAAAGCAACAAAAAAAGATTTTGTACCGGATTCTTCTTGGTGCAGTGTTATTTCTTGCAGCAGAGATTGTCATACATTTCATTGCGCTGCCGTGGTGGGGAGAGCTGTTGATTTTTTTGGCAGTTTACCTAGTACCCGGCTGGAGCGTATTGTGGAAGGCTGTCAAAAATATTTCCCGTGGTCAGGTTTTCGATGAAAATTTCCTGATGACGGTGGCATCGATTGCAGCATTTGCAATCGGGCAGTACCCGGAAGCAGTCGAAGTCATTTTGTTTTACCAGGTGGGCGAATTGTTTGAAAAAATTGCTGTGGGAAAATCCCGTCAGGCAGTGTCCGATTTGTTGGATTTGTGTCCGGATGAAGCCACTGTTTTACGGGATGGCAAGCCGGAAACCGTACTGGTAGACGAAGTAGAGGTTGGAGAACACATCCTGGTTCGGCCGGGAGAAAAGATTCCGCTGGATGCAAAGGTATGTGAGGGACACACAACCATTGATACTGCGGCGCTGACCGGAGAATCCATGCCGGTTGCTGCCTCGGCAGGAGATGAGGTATGTAGCGGCTGCGTCAACCTGAGTGGTGCAGTGGAATTGGTGGTAACAAAGCCGGCAGCAGAGTCCACCGCTTCGAAAATTATGGAACTGGTGGAAGAGTCTGCATCCAGCAAGGCGAAGACGGAGCAGTTTATCACACGGTTTGCCCGGTACTATACGCCGTGCGTTGTAATTGCTGCTGTGATTCTGGCCGTGCTGCCACCGCTGATTTTGGGCGGCGGTGCCGTAGTATGGAAGGACTGGATTTATCGTGCTCTGACATTCCTGATCATTTCCTGCCCATGTGCACTTGTTATCTCTGTTCCGTTGAGCTTCTTTGGCGGAATCGGCAGTGCTTCCAAAAACGGCATTTTGGTAAAGGGCAGCAACTATCTGGAAGCGCTGTCTCATGCACAAATCGTAGTTATGGATAAAACCGGCACATTGACCGAAGGCAAGTTCCATGTGACAAAGCAGGAACCAGTTGGGCTGACAGCGGCTGAACAGCTGAAATATGCCGCATTGGCCGAGTCTGCCTCGAACCATCCCATTGCGCAGTCGTTAAAGGATGCCTATGGAAAAGAACCGGATACCGCGCGTGTTACAGATGTGCAGGAGCTGGCCGGACACGGTGTTTCTGCAAAGATTGACGGCAAACAGGTTCTGGCCGGAAACGCAAAGTATCTGGAAGATGCAGGGCTGCAAACAAAAGCACCCACAGAAATTGGTACTGCGGTACATCTGGCAGTAGACGGCCGGTATGCTGGATACATTTTGATTGCAGACACTCTGAAAGCAGATGCACCGGATGCCATTCGTTTGTTCCGGGAAGCTGGTGTTTCCACCGCAGCCATGCTTACAGGAGATAGCGAACTGGCTGCCAAGGCAATCAGCGATACATTGCAGCTGGATGAAGTGCATGCAAAGTGCCTGCCGGAAGACAAGGTAAAGTGGATGCAGGAATACCGGAAGAAGCTGGATAAGGGCAGAACCCTTGTATTTGTGGGAGATGGTATGAATGATGCTCCGGTTCTGGCGCAATCTGATGTGGGTGTAGCCATGGGCGGCTTGGGTTCTGATGCGGCAATCGCAGCGGCAGATCTGGTCATTCTGGATGATCAGCCTTCTAAGCTGGGAATTGCCATGCATATTGCGAAAAAGACCATGGGCATTGCAAAGGAAAACATTGTTTTTGCACTGGGGGTAAAGGCAATTGTTCTGGCGTTGGGTGCATTGGGACTGGCACACATTGGCGCTGCGGTATTTGCAGATGTGGGCGTATCTGTCATTGCAATTCTCAATTCCATGCGTGCTATGCGCGTCGGAAAATACAAATCATAAAAAGACACTTCAAAAACTTGTTCCTTGTATATGCGTTGTTCTGAAAAAGCCGTTCCGCTGAGGAACAACTGCAAAACAAAAAGCGCGTACAGCTTTTCCAGACAGCTGTACGCGCTTTCCTTTTGTATTGAATGAAAATCAGCCCTGCTGACGTTCTTTCGCCAGGAGATCATAACGATCCATCATTTCCTTGATTTCCGGATCGTTGGTGAGTCCGTGCTGCATATGCAGGTAGAATCGAATCATCCCCAGATCTTTGTTTTCAATGGCTTCCTTTGCCAGCGCTGTAATTACGCCAACAACTTCAGAATTTGCACCGCTCTTCATGTTATAGTGTGCAAATGCTTCGTTTACCTCGTCCCGTGTCGGCGGCACAATCTTTTTCATGGTGATTGTGTGAATGTGGTGGAGTTCAGCAGGAACAAAGGGATTATCCGCATAAATCAAGCTTTCATAGTAGAAGCATACGGCACGGTCATAGTCCTTTGTTTCCACGCAGTAATATCCCAGATTGCAGTAGCAGCGGGAAATCTGAATCGGTGTTACTGCCACTTCCAGCGTTTCCTTGATGACAGAAAGCAGCTGCTCCGGATCGTGCAGAATTTTGTAGCATTCTGCAAGTTCAAAGTAGGCATCTGTGTTCATGGGGTTATACCGGATTGCATCCCCGATAACGCGGGCCGCTTCTTCTGCCCGTTTCAGTTCCAGCAGATTGTATCCATGGAGCAGAACCATCTGTGACAGGTCAAATACCGGACGCACCAGCTTTTTGGACGGCTGATAGAAGTACAGGTACAGCTGATGCTCCAGGGGATTCCGGAAGCTGAGGTAAACCTCTTTTTCAGTTTCCCGATAGTTCATGCGAATCTTGGTATAGAGTGCTTCTGTCAGTTTGAAGGATTCTTCGATTTTTTTCTCATCGATCAGCTTTCTGGCATCAGCAAAGACAACATCCAGCCGCTTTCCGTCAATATACATCATCTTGTTCAGAAGTGCCCGTTTGTCATCCGGCAGGATTTCATAGGCCAGATCTGCAATGGCGCTTTCGATTTCTTTTCCGTTTTTGGTCGGACGGTATTTGTCAGCCTGTGATTCCAGATAAACCATATCGACGCTGTATTCTCCGGTGAGTCCTTCCCGGATTTTTTCTATAATTTCTTTTGTAGTCATGGTGTAGCTCCTTTTTTCTGCGGCATATGCCGTATTTGGTATTGTCTTTATTATACAAGATTTTTGAGAAAAAAGCAACCCTTTTTTGTCAGTTTTTCAGATTTTCCGGAATTGGGACACAATTTGGATTGCCGATTGCGGTCACAATCTGATAGCCGGCAGAGGCAACACGCTGTTCCAGACAGCTTCTGCACTGTGCCGATTCTTCGCCGGTACAGATTTTATGGTCATAAAGTGCGTAGAGTTTTCGGACTGCAACCGGGGAGAGATTGGGCATTACCACATTTGCGCCGGCTTTCAGCCCCAGTTCTCTTCCCTGTGGATGAACAGTGCCCAGAGCTGTGGTTGCCGGAATTAGTGCTGTGGGGAAGAGCAGGCGCAACATAGAAATCAGGCGCAGTGTCAAGGCAAGGCTGCCGCCGGCTTCCTGATGAAAGGGGGTGTTTGCCTGAGGCAAATACGGTCCAATGCCAATCATATCGGGCTGTAGCTTCTGCAGAAACCGCAGGTCTTCCAGGAGATATTCCGCTGTCTGGAAAGGGGAGCCGACCATAAAGCCGGAACCTACCTGATAGCCGATTTCCTTGAGGGAATAGAGACAGCGCTTCCGGTTTTCCAGGGACATGCTCTCCGGATGCAGCTTGCGGTAATGCGGTTCCGATGCGGTTTCATGCCGCAGCAGATAACGGTTGGCACCTGCCTGGAATAGCGCCTGATAGCTTTCTTTGGTACGCTCTCCTACCGAAAGTGTAATGGCACAGTCCGGATAGGCTTCCCGTATCCGGGACACAATCCGGCACAGAATGGCATCGGTGAACCATGGATCTTCTCCGCCCTGCAAGACAAACGTCCGGAATCCCAGCGCGTATCCCTCCTGGCAGCAGGTCAGAATTTCTTCCGGTGAGAGACGATATCGCTTGACATGGGAATTTGCACAGCGGATGCCACAGTAGTAACAGTTGTTTTTACAGTAGTTTGTAAATTCAATCAGACCCCGGATGTAGACATCTGTTCCGTAATACAAACGGCGAACGCCGTCTGCTTCCTGCTGTAAGGCAGGAAATTCCTGTTCTGCTGTGAGATACTCCAGCAATTCAGCGTCGCTGGCAGATTGCAGTGCAGCCTGGAGCGGAAATGCTTCTGGCATGAAATTGCCTCCTTCCTTTCTGTGCATGAATGCGCTTATAAAGCACGATAATCCTATTGTACCGGAATCCGGATGTTCTGTCAAGAAAAAACGGAAGCACAAGGCAAATTGCCTCAGCTTCCGTTTTTTCGTATTTGTGGAAAAACAAAAATGTGAGAAGGGATTTACTGATGTGATTTCGGATGGCAGGAGGAAGCGTTAGGGCATCCGCCGCATGTTCCGCCGCAGGAGTGCTTGCCCTTCTTCTTATCTTTCCAGAGAGACCAGATGATCCCGCCGATAATTGCTGCCAGAATGATTCCAACGATGACACTTCCGAGAATGCTTCCCATAGAAATGCCTCCTTTCACAAATCCCAAAAATTCGTTAAGCCTTTACTTTTACGCCCAGCTTATTGCTTTCCTTGTATGGACGAACCAGCAGATAGATCATAGCAACGATCAGTGCAATTGCAACAATCAGGCCAATCACACCGCCGACACCGTGGATGTTGCCGGTGAACAGGTTGCCCAGCTGATTTACGATCAGGGCAATGACATATGCGAAGCCGCACTCATAGCCGATTGCAAACCAGAACCACTTTGCGCTGTTCATTTCCCGCTTGATTGCACCCATGGCTGCGAAGCACGGTGCGCACAGCAGGTTAAAGATCAGGAAGGACATACCAGCCACGCCAGTGAAGGCAGCAGCCAGGTTTGCGTATACGCCGGCATCGCCGCCGTACAGGATACCCATTGTTGCTACGATGTTTTCCTTTGCAACCAGACCAGTTACTGCGGCAACGGTTGCCTGCCAGTCACCCCAGCCAAGCGGTGCAAAGATCCAGCAGATGCCCTTGCCGATATAAGCCAGGATGCTGGAGGACATCTGATCTTCGCTCAGCATCTGGAAGGAGCCATCTACCCACCCGAAGAAGGATGTGAACCATACAAAGATGGTAGAAAGTGTGATGATTGTACCAGCCTTCTTAATAAAGGACCAGCCGCGCTCCCACATGGAGCGGAGTACGTTGCCTACAGTCGGCATGTGATACGGCGGCAGTTCCATAACGAACGGAGCCGGATCGCCGGCGAACATCTTGGTTTTCTTCAGGATGATACCGGAAACAATGATTGCTGCCATACCCAGGAAGTATGCACCGGTTGCAATCCAAGCGGAGCCGCCGAAGATTGCACCTGCGATCATTGCGATGAACGGCTGCTTTGCGCCGCAGGGGATAAAGGTGGTTGTCATAACTGTCATACGGCGGTCACGTTCATTTTCAATGGTTCTGGAAGCCATGATTCCGGGGATGCCGCAGCCGGTACCAACCAGAATCGGGATAAAGGACTTACCGGACAGACCAAACTTCCGGAAGATACGATCCAGAACGAATGCGATACGTGCCATATAGCCGCATGCTTCCAGGATAGCCAGCAGGATGAACAGTACCAGCATCTGCGGTACAAAGCCCAGAACTGCGCCTACACCGGCAACAACACCATCCAGGATCAGACCCTTCAGCCAGTCGGTGCAGTTTACAGCATCCAGACCCTTTTCGATCAGAACCGGAATACCCGGAACCCATACGCCGTAATCAGCCGGATCCGGTTCACCCTGTGCGAACTGATCAGCAGCAGTGTTCAGGTCATCCATGGATGCAGTTTCAGTTGTAACTTCCAGCGTTTCTTCATCTTCTACATCATAGGAGAAGTCATCATTGTAATCCTGTTCGAAAGCCAGGATTGCTTCCTTTGCAGCTTCACCGTCATAGGTGTCTGCTTCTGTGTCGATGTATTCTTCCAGAGCGGAAGTATCTGCACCCTGTTCGTCCAGGTATGCAACATAGCCGTCAATGATCGCATTGGTGTCACCGTATTCATCAGCAGCGTCATTGTATGCGCCGGAACCAATGCCCAGCAGGTGCCATCCGTCGCCGAACAGGCCGTCATTTGCCCAGTCTGTTGCAGCAGAACCAACGGTAACCATGGAGATGTAATATACCAGGAACATGATTACTGCGAAGATCGGCAGACCCAGCCAACGGTTGGTAACGATCTTATCGATCTTATCGGATGTGGTCAGACCGCCCTTGTTCTTTTTCTGGAGACAATCCTTAATAATGGAAGCAATGTACTTGTAACGCTCATTGGTGATAATGCTTTCTGCATCATCGTCCAGTTCTTCTTCCGCAGCGGCAATGTCCTTTTCAATATGTGCCTTGTGGGCATCAGACATTTTCAGCTGTTCCAGAACCTTTTCATCCCGTTCGAAGATCTTGATTGCATACCATCTCTGCTGTTCCTCCGGAACGTCATGCAGGAATTCTTCTTCAATGTGTGCAATGGCGTGTTCTACCGGGCCGCCAAAGGTGTGCTGCGGAACAGTCGGTTCCTTTTTCTTTGCTGCGGCAATGGCTTCATTGGCAGCTTCCTGAATACCGGTGCCCTTCAGTGCGGAAATTTCAACAACCTTGCATTCCAGTTCCTTGGAAAGCTGGTCAATGCGGATCTTGTCGCCGCTCTTGCGGACAATGTCCATCATGTTGATGGCAACAACGACCGGAATGCCCAGTTCAATGAGCTGTGTGGTCAGATAGAGGTTACGCTCCAGGTTTGTACCATCAATGATGTTCAGGATTGCATCCGGGCGTTCCTGAATCAGATAGTTTCTGGCAACAACTTCTTCCAGTGTGTAAGGGGAAAGAGAGTAAATACCCGGAAGGTCTGTGATGACAACATCCTTGTGTCCCTTGAGCTTACCTTCTTTTTTCTCGACAGTTACGCCGGGCCAGTTACCGACGAACTGATTGGATCCTGTCAACGCATTGAACAGGGTTGTCTTTCCGGCATTTGGGTTGCCGGCAAGCGCAATTTTCAGATTCATACTTAATCACCTTTCTCTGCTAGTGATGGCTAACAGTATTAGTAATTGCTAACTATTTCGGATTTCATGCAGCATTTACCGTCTCTCCACGGACTATGCTGCATATCACAGAACCAAAAGGCCGCAGCAGTGCATTCCTGTCGCTTTTTGATTCTGCCGGAAGGTACAGAAGTTATTCTGTTTCGATCATTTCAGCGTCTGCTTTACGCAGAGACAGCTCATATCCTCTGACGGTAACCTCAATCGGATCACCCAAAGGAGCTACCTTGCGGATATAGATTTCGGCACCTTTTGTAATGCCCATATCCATGATTCTGCGTTTTACGGCACCTTCACCCGTAATTTTTTTGACGTGAACCGTCTGACCAACCTTTGCGTCGCGCAATGTTGCCATAGCTCAAACTCCTCTCCTTATTTGTATTTTCATGTGTTTCAAAGCATAGGCTGCCGGCAGGCAGATGCAATCCGGCGAAAACCAGGACTTTTCAAGCACATAAGGTTACACCATAATTTTATTTGCCATTTCTTTGGAAACTGCAACGCGGGATTCTTTTACATTGACGATCATATTTCCGTTAATTGTCTGCACAACCTTTACTGTTCCGCCGACAACAAATCCCAGGTTCTCCAGAAACTTTTTTGTTTCCAGATTTCCGCCGATCTTCTGGATTGTCTGTTCTTCGCCTTCCTGTGCGAATGAAAGCGGCATCATAGAAAACCCTCCTTTTGCGCCATTCCGGCATGTGGTCTTTAGATTAGGATTTGCTAACTATAGGTAAAAAAGTATGGTTAGCAAATTCTAACCAATAATCAGTATACAATAAATAGCGCATTTTGTCAATAGCAAAGCGGGCATTTTTGCTTTTTTGTAGAGTTAAACAAAACTACCTTCTATTGCACAGGAAAAATTGTTTTGATTTATGCGGCATATCCTGTTTTTCTTTGTCTGCACAAGACTTTTTCATAATTTTCTCATGAATCACAGGCACATTTTTGCCACTGAATTTTTGGTACAGTTTGTATTTGGTGCATCTTAAAACAGCCAAAAAGCAGCCGAGGACAAAAACGTGTTCCGACTGCTTTTTGCTGCGCCATGACAGGGGCGATTCTATTTAGAAAACGATGTCAGAGCTGTCTGGTATGCTCTGCTGCTTCCAGATCCGGATAGCCATAGGCCTTTGTGGTCTTTTCCAGGATCATTTTGGCCAGGTTCTGCTGATTTTGGAACAAGGAGACAACCCACCGCCCATAGGCGTACAGAATCTCCGGGGGATAGGTGGAGAGTTCACCGCGCAGATAGGTTTCATAGCTGGTATTGGTCAGGGTATCCTGCTCCGTGTGGATGATCCGTGCATTTGCCGCCAGATTGGGATATTCCGCAGCAAAGGCCTCCATCCAGGAAACCTGAATTTGTACAATGGCCTCGCGCATTTGTACAAATTCTTCTGAAAGAGGCGGCAGCTGAGATTGCAATGTGGCATAGCGTGCCGGATCGGTGTGCTCCATCATCCGGGCGTACTTTTCCGCAATCAGATTTCGGCCGTCTTTCCAGGCAGTTTCAAAAAATTGCAGCCACTCCGTCAGAAGTGCATCCGGCCAGACAGTGTACTGACTGCTGCGCATAATGGAAAAGGTATCCCAGTTGTCCTGGCAATCGGCTCTGCCGCCGATGTTTTGCACTTTGTCAAAGGCATCCCATTCCAGTTTTACAATTGCCTGAACATTTTTCTCGTGCTGTTCCAGTGATTCAGCCGTTTCTGCCAGCATGTTTGCGGTTTGCTCCAGATAGGCATTTTCCTGTGGACTTGTATGCATCATATTTGCGACCTCCTGTTCGATGATGTTGCAAATTTGCTGTATTTTCCTGCAAACCGGATCTTCTGATTCCGTAAAACAAGTGGTGCAGGCAGGTGCCATTGTCAATAGCTTACTGATCTGTGCAGAAAAATCGGAAAATCCAGGCAGATTCTGGGTGCTGCGCAAAAGCCACTTTTCATAGGGGGCATATTGCCTTCTGATTAGATGCGCCGCCTGCATGGCGTGCGTGCAAAACTGCATCAGATACAGCTGTGCCGTGCCGTAATCACCACGGCGGCGCATGCGAGGATAGTTATACTGTCCGCATTGTGCCATACGCGCCAGCTGCTGTGCCAGCCGTCGGAGACGAACCGGTTCGGGATAGCCCTTTTGCAGTAAGCTGCGCTGCTGTGTAAAGTTCCCGGAATCGTCCCGGAATATGGCACCGCTGCAAGCCGCCGCGAGGCTGCTTTCCGGTACTGAGAGCCATTCCTGTTCAGTTTCTGGGAGATGCGGCAATTCCAGAAGCCGACTGAAAAACGAGGGTATGGTGCAGATCCCCACTCGCTGAACCGCAGTAGGCATGGCGGTACGCCGGATCCCATAGAATTCGTGAGGAAGTGCATCATAGGCTTTTTGAAGCGCCTGCTGTGCTTCTTCTGGCAGATGTGCCGGAACCCAGATGCAGAAGCCGGGGCCGTAGTCGTGATCTGCGGAAAAGGCATCGTCATAACCCAGACACTCGGAGCCTTCTCCGGCCAATCCTATGGCCAGTTCCGGAAGCAACTCAGGGAAGGCATGCTCTAATACCGGCAGACCAAATGTCTGGAAGAAACGACTGGACAATTCCAGCCCGGTCAGATGTGGACGGAAAGTATGGCATTTTTCATAGGCATGCCGGAGATTTTCAGAGACAATCCCATAAAAATTATTGTGTCCCATGTGCAGATCGATTTCTGCCAAAGCTGCTTCATAATATGCAGCCGCCTGTTCAAATTCTGCCTTTTGATAGCAGACATCCCCCAGTCCGGCGAGAACTGCACTGTAGTGAAAGTCAGATGGGGTTCGTCCGGCAAGAATGGTGTCTGCTTCCAAGAGCAGGGCTTCTGCTTCCTCAATCTGGGACAGGTGCAGGAGGGAAACGGCTAAGTTGGTACAGGAAATGGCGATTTTCACACAGTCCTGTTTGCTTCGTGCCAGATCCAATGCGTTTCGGAGACAGTCACAGGCGTTTTCCCATTGTTGTACCTCCTGGTATAGCAATGCAAGATTATTCCAGTAGCCGGCGATGCGGATATCATCCGGCGGCAGGTGCTTCTGATACAAGCTCTGAACAGCGGCAAATGCAGCAAATGCGGCATCATAGGAACCGGAGGCACGGTAAGCGTTGGCACAGTTCAGGAGTGTGGTTGCATAGGAAACAGAGTTGGTCTGATGATGGCTCTCATATAAAAATCTGGCTCGCTGTGCGGCATGCAGAGATTCCGGAAAATTGCCACAGTCCCGGTAAAATCCCATCTGTTCATTGCGCAGAACAGCCTCTGTTTCCCAGTCGCCGGATGCCGCTGCCTGTTCTGTCTGCGTTTTCAGGAAGGATTCTGCCTCTTCCAATTGGCTGCTGCGGAGCAGGCTGTCCAGCTGCTGTAAGGTTTCGTGTATTTTCATGGGAGATTCCTTTTAAGAACGGGGCGCTTCGCCGGCTAGCTCTGCTGCAAGTGCTTCAATTTGTGCGCGGCTGGCGTCGCTGACGGCAGACTTTATGGTAACAGTTGTTTCTGTGAAGGTGAGATTTTTAGCGGTTTCCAGAGTTTTTCGCATCACCTTGGCAGCAGTGGGTGCCCAGCTTCCGTTTTCCAGGAAAGCGACTGTGCGGCTTTGATAGTTCCGCTCCATTAGGTGGGAGAGAAATGTTTTCATGTGGGGGAACATGTCACCATTATAAGTAATAGAAGCAAGTGCCAGCTTGCTGTAGCGGAATGCGTTTTGTACTGCATAGGATACATCAGTTCTGGCAAGATCGCATACTGTTACGGCAATTCCTTTTTGCCGCAGAGAATCGGCCAGCAGTTTTGCAGCGGCCTCTGTGTGCCTGTAAACAGAAGCGTATGCCACCAGTACACCGTCTGTTTCCGGGGTGTAGCTGGACCAGGTCTGATACAAGCCGAGATACGGAGAAAGATTTTCCGTCAGAACAGGGCCGTGGAGCGGACAAATGGTCTGGATTTCCAGTGCGGCAGCTTTTTTCAGAAGCGCCTGTACCTGCATGCCGTATTTTCCCACAATGCCGATATAGTAGCGGCGTGCTTCATCTGTCCAGTCTTCTTCCACATCCAGTGCGCCGAATTTGCCAAATGCATCTGCTGAAAAGAGGATTTTTTCCGTCCTTTCATAAGAGACCAGTACTTCCGGCCAGTGCACCATTGGTGCAGTAATAAACTGAAGTGCGTGTTCTCCCAGTTCCAGCACAAAGCCTTCTCCGGCAACAATGCGCTGTGCTGCGTAATCTGTGCCGAAAAAGTTTTGCATCATGGTAAATGCTTTTGCAGAAGCAACAACAGTTGTCTCCGGATATTCAGCCAGGAAAGCAGTGATGTTTGCGGAATGATCCGGTTCCATGTGGTGGACAACCAGATAATCCGGTGTTTTTCCGTTTAAAACAGCTTTTAGGTTTGCCAGCCACTGTGCACCGAAGTGCTGGTCAACGGTATCCAGAACGGCAATTTTTTCATCCAGAATCACATAGGAATTATAGGCCATACCGTTGGGAACCGGATATTGCCCCTCAAATAAGTCTGTAGAATGGTCATTTACACCAATATAAAAAATATGAGTTGAAATTTGCATCAAAAGCCCTCCGTTTCAAAAAATACAGGAATGGTATCCTTGACAAGATACTATGATTATAATATAATAGAAGAAAAATGTATGTTGGATTTCCAACACGGAGGGAAGAATGAAAGAAAAAGAAAGCGAAGAACTCCAAAAGCTTTCCTTATTTTATGGAATGACAGAAGAAGAGATAGATAAACTTATTGAGTGCAGCCATTCCATGATACGGGAATATAAGGCGAAAGAGCTGGTAATGGAAAAAGGCAGGAAGATAACGCACTTTGGAGTTGTACTGGAAGGGCGGCTTCAAATGGTACAAGATGATTACAGCGGCAACCGGGATGTGTTTTTGACCATAGAACCGGCGCAGCTGTTTGGAGAAGTATTTGCGTTTGCAGGAATGGCGGAGTTGCCGGCGGATATTGAAGCAATTGAAAAGAGCAGGGTCCTATTTTTGGATTATAGTAGGATTCGAAATGTGTGCCGGCATTCCTGTACGTTTCACAGCAATCTGCTGAGTAATTTATTGAAGATCGTAGCACAGAATAATTTGGCGCTCAATGATAAAATAGAGATTATGTCAAAGCGGACAACAAAGGAAAAGATCATGGCGTTTTTAGTAAAAGAAGCGAAACGGCAGGGGGCAGCATCGTTTGAGATTGAGATGGATCGGCAGACAATGGCGGATTATCTGGGTGTTGAGCGGAGTGCAATGTCGGCAGAGATCGGAAAGCTGCGAAAGGAAGGACGAATACAAGCGGAGAAAAGACGGTTTACAATTTCAGATCAGTTGGAAACAGAGGGATAAAAAGTCGAATTGTGCAAATTAAACAAATATTAGAAAAATATATGGGAGGATATTTACTTGACAAAGACGAAGTATCGTGATATAATAATAAAGCTGTCGCACGGAGCGG
>UQYK01000039.1 GCA_900545285.1 uncultured Ruminococcus sp. | reverse complement strand
CGCTGCCAGTGATTGATTTCCGCCCGGATATTATTCACTGCCACGACTGGCAGACGGGTATGATTCCGGTGTTCCTGCGCAGCACATTTGCAACCCACAGCTTTTACTGGGGCACCAAGAGCATTATGACCATTCACAACCTGAAATTCCAGGGCGTGTGGGATATGCGACATTTTATCTACAATACCAATCTGCCAGACTATATGTTTACACCGGATAAGCTGGAGTTCAAGAGCGATGCGAACATGCTCAAGGGCGGCCTGGTTTATGCAGATTACATTACGACTGTAAGTGAAACCTATGCCGAAGAAATCAAGACACCTTATTACGGCGAACAGCTGGACGGCCTGCTCTGTGCCAGATCCCGTTCTCTCCGGGGTATCCTCAACGGCATTGACTATGATGTCTATAATCCGGAAACAGATTCCAAAATCAATGTGCACTATACTGTAAAGAATGCAGTTGCACAGAAGAAAAAGGCAAAGCTGGCGCTCCAGAAGGAACTGGGATTGCCGGAAGATGAAAACAAGTTTATGATTGCCATTATCTCCCGTCTGACTGATCAGAAGGGGCTGGATCTGGTAGACTGGATTGCAGACCGGATTACAGATGAGTTCACCCAGTTTGTAATTATTGGCACCGGGGAAGAGCGGTACGAGAACATGTTCCGTTATTATCAGGGCAAATATCCGGATCGGGTTTCTGCAAACATCTTCTATTCGGATCCGCTGGCGCACAAGCTCTATGCTGCCGCAGATGCAATGCTGGTACCGTCCCGGTTTGAACCGTGCGGTCTGACACAGCTGATTTCTCTTCGGTACGGCACGGTTCCCATTGTGCGGGAAACCGGCGGATTAAAGGATACTGTGGTTCCGTACAATGAGTATGAAAAGATTGGAACCGGCTTTACCTTTGCACATTATAATGCGGATGATCTGCTGTATACCATCAACTATGCCAAGAAGATCTATTTTGATCACCGGGAGGATTGGAACGATATCCTGTGCCGGGGCATGGAACAAGATTTCTCTTGGAAGAGCTCTGCATTGCAGTACCAGGGAATGTATGACTGGATTCTCCGGGGCATGCGGGACTGATGCTTTTTCGAAACGGAAAAGCTGTTAGCTGATTTTAGAAAGTCCAAGTATACATAAAAAAGCCGTTGTGGGATGTGAGATTATCCTGCGGCGGCTTTTTTGTATGACGTATAGTTTCTTGCATAACATGGCATGGAAAGGCAACGAACAAGCATAAAATGAAAGCCGCCCCGAAGTACTGTAACTTCGGCGGCGGTTTCCTGTTTTGTATTGCCGGTTTTTGTGCCAAGATTGTCGTACTAAGTGTCGTACTACTGCTTTTCTCATAAAACCAAAAAGCACGCAGTCCCGGAAACTTCCCGAAACTACGTGCAAATTCTTGGAGCTGTTAACCAGATTCGAACTGGTGACCTCTTCCTTACCAAGGAAGTGCTCTACCAACTGAGCTATAACAGCATTTTTGATTTTTTGTTTAGTCGTTATCAGTGCGACTCAACGATATATATTATATCACGAACAATCAAATCTGTCAAGAAAAAACAAAATGTTTTAAGAAAACAAAATATAATATGCTGGAACAGAATGAATAAAATTAAATGTTGTAATATTTGCAAAAATGATGGCAAAGCAAATAAAGAATATAAAGTACAAAAAGCCACGTGCAATTTGTTTTTTTTCTGAAAAAAGGATTGCCTTTCAATCAGAAATGTGGTATAATAGAATCTATGACAACACCGATTCTGTACAAATGCAGAATGGATGCTTTGTGAGAGAGGAGATTTTATCAATGAATCGAATGCAATGGGCTGCTGTTTGCACGGCTGTACTCTCCTGTGCATGCCTGATGAGCGGCTGTACGAATATTTCGGAAACAGAATCTTCCGCACAGACCACTGTGGAAATGGAAGTTTCTCAAACGGAAACCAGTGTAACGGCTTCTGACGCAGATACAGAAACCGAGACCGAAACAGAGACAAAAACAGAAGCTGCTTTGACAGACACTGCCAGTGAGACTCAGACTTCGGCTGTCACAACTGCCGCTGCCGGGGGAGACGTGGTAGGGAATACCGGCATGACATCTGCCCAGTGGTGCAAAAAGGCGCAGCAGATGTTCGATTCCGCAGCATCGGTATACTTTACCTATCATTGCACCTCAGACAGCTTTACTTATGATGAATCTGATACCCTGGGGGGGGGTTGGTACCGCGTGACCAGCTGTGATAGCATTGAGGCTGCTGAAGCGGATTATTTCGCTGTATTTGCGCCTTCGGTTCACAGCGGCGATCTGGCCGATCAGTTTCAGGAACAGGATGAAAAGCTTTACCGCTGCTGTGGTGATCGCGGAGCAGATATCACCTATACCAGTACGGAAATTACCGAAATGACCGCCGGCTCTGACAGCAGCGTGTCATTTACAGCGGTTTCTACTTATACAGATCCGGATTCCGGAGAAGTTACCACACAGAGCAACGCATTCTCACTGATTTATGAGGATGGCGCATGGCTGGTGGGAACATTTACCCTGCCATATTGATTTTATGTAGTATCCGGAGAAGAGTATCTACAGCCGGCTTTTTGACATGTGACATTTTCAGATGTATTGAAAAAAGACTTGACAAAGTGCCGGAAAATGTGGTATACTCTTTTGGTGTGCGGATGTGGTGGAATTGGCAGACACGATAGATTTAGGTTCTATTGCTTCGGTGTGCAGGTTCAAGTCCTGTCATCCGCACCAAAAAGGAAAAATGACGCAGTTTCAAGAGGATTGAAACTGCGTCATTTTTGTTGCTTTATTTACCTATCAAGTAATTTCTCGCACTTTTATATTTACGGTGCAGACGGGCATTTTGTACAAATACTCTTTCTCGAAATGCCATTGTTTCAGCCAGCAGAGGCCATATCCATGCAACGCTTAATCTGGCATCATTCGTATTATAACAAAAGCATGCAGATGAAAAATACACGCCGCATGCTTTCGAATTTTTTCAGAGTACTACAATTTTGTTCTTGCCGGATTTCTTTGCCTCATAGAGGGCATTGTCTACCCGAATGCAGGCAGCATCCGGGGTTTCTGCATTCTGTATGGCAACGATGCCGATGCTCACTGTTTTCGGTTCGGATTTTTCAAATGCCGTCTCAGAAAATTCCCGGCGGATGCATTCGGCAATTGCCTGTACGTCGTCTGTAGGGTAATCCTGGAAAAGCAGCATAAATTCCTCGCCGCCCCACCGGCCGGCACTGATGTTTTCCTGTGTCTTTGCAGTTTCCCGTAAAATGTCAGACAGGGCAATGATAACATTATCCCCCTCTTTATGTCCGCAGGTGTCATTGACGCGCTTGAAATCATCAATATCCAGCATAACAAGGCAGAGATTGATTTCCTTCTTGGACTTTTGCTTTACGGCACAGCGGATGAGCCGGGTGATCTCAGAACGGTTTAACAACTGCGTCATGCCGTCTGTAATTACCGAAAGCGCCAGCTTGCGGTTGGCTTCCTCCAGTTCCTCCGTAGCTGCTTCAATAAAAGTGGCCAGCCGGTTGATCATGGAGACCTTTCCGGAAAAGACTTCCTTCTGCATCTCAAACGTCTTCGGCTTGCAGCTTTTTTCGCCTTCCCGCATGGCGGCAATTACCAGTGTCACATTGTGCTGGTTCAAATATTTTCCCGTTCTCAAAAATTCACCGGAGGTGAAAAATCCGGAGGTAGGTGCGATGGTCTGGAAGGGAAGTGTTTCCTTGCTCACCTCGTCCGTGCCCCAGAAGGTTTTTCTCGCTGCACAGGAGTAAATGTGGATGATTTCCGGCTGAAATGCCCGGATTCTTTCGCCGCCCTGGTGTACGCTTTCCAGGATTGTCCAGGGATCGCCGTATGCAATGCGTGCATTGACATCTTCATCCATATCGGATGTCATAACCAGTGAGCCGTCCGCATTGCTGGCCACCGGCGCACGTAGAAGATCAATGCCGTTGTGCTGGTATAAAAACGGAAATTCCAGCGTGTTATAGAAAAAGTTCTCATCATTCTTGATGCTCAGGTATTTGTAGTACGCATCATACGCCGGCTTGTAATCCAGTTCCTTTAAAATGCAGCCATCTGCCGCAGTAACCCGGAATACACGTCCCAGAGGCTTCCAGCCGGCAATGTACAGTGTCTCAATATGAAAATCTTCACCGCCCAGAAGCATGAAAATAGCTCCGTCATTGGAATACCCATGTTCGTTGGAGTAGACGCATGCCTTGCTGCTGCTGAGATCCGGGGCAAATGCACCGCCGCCGAAGAGCACCACATCTTCCCGAATGTTCGACATTCGGTCACAGAAAGTGGTCATAGATTTTCCGCGTATTGTTACGAGAAACTCAATTGCTGTTACCCACGGATTGTGGCTTACGACTGCATTCAGCTGATTTGCCATTTCTGCGGAATCAAAGTCTTTGAAATCGTACTGCAAAATCTGCACATGCGTGGACGGGTATTCGAAAATAGTACACACAATAATGATATCCGACTTCGCAATTTTGCCGTCAATAATATTTCCATTGGTGGAACACCCCAGATAGATGGCATCCGGCAGAATCTCATCGATTGCTGCAAACATTTTTCGAAAAACACTGCTTTCCAGTTCAACAGAATATACCTGCAAAACAATTTTTGAAACAATGCGGGCATTTTGCCACTGCCGGATTTTTGTCAGTTCGTTCCGGAACTGTTCGTAGGTCTTGTAGCCAAATTGGAATTGTTTCAAACCTTTCCCCTCCCATAAAAACAGATTTTCTAATTATTATACCATATTTTCACAAAAATTGCAATAGTTTTTTGTGGATTTTGGTGAGAATTGATATTGCAAACAAATTGGAAGCATCCGTCTTGGATTGGAAAAGGCATTTCACATTGTGCTTTTTCCGGTTTTATGTTATTTATAATGAAAAACAGAATAGGTTCTCACCATACAATTTGACGGAAAAAAAGTGTGACAAAATGAAACATGATCTGACATCCGGAAGGATTTCTACTGCTCTTCTGGCGTTTGCCGGCCCGATGGTTGCCGGAAATTTGCTCCAGCAGATGTATAATCTGGCAGACACCTGGATTGTAGGGTGCTGTCTGGGAGAGCAGGCTCTGGCCGCGGTAGGGAGTACCTACACCCTGACCACCCTGTTATATTCTGTGATTATTGGCTTGTGCATGGGGAGCGGCGCAGTGGGATGCTTCTGTATTCGAAAAGGAAGCGTATGGAATCATGACACAAACTATATTAGTGGTAGATGACGAGGTGAGGATTGCAGATCTGGAATGATGCTTTACTGAATCGATTAAAACATCGCTTTATTGAGAAAATTCAAACACAAAAGTAAATGCTGTTCTGTGAAAATCTGCAAAAAACAATTGACATTTCACATAAAATATGATACACTAAATACAAAATCTGAATTTCGATAAAGGAGAGAAATGTATGAAAGGATGTATCATTCGCAGAGCCGTCACCAGTCTGGCGCTGGTGGGAGCCATGCTGCTGCCGGCTGCGGCCGGGATTACAGTACAGGCGGCAGAACCGGACAGCTATCACGATGACTGGCTCCACGTCAATGAAAATGCTGAAATTGTAGATATGGATGGCAATCCTGTCTGGATTACCGGATGCAACTGGTTTGGCTATAACGTTGGAAGCCAGGTGTTTGACGGCGTATGGTCGCAGAATATGCACGATATGCTCCGGCAGATTGCCGACCACGGCTTCAACTTTCTCCGTGTACCTATGTCTACAGAAATCCTGCTGCAATGGAAAAACGGCGATCCCGACCCGGCTACACCGAAGGTCAACGAATATTCCAACCCGGAACTGACAGTAGAGGGTGTGCAGGGCGGAACGATAAAGTACAGCTTTGACATCTGGAATCAGGCTGTGGAGTGGTGCCGGGAGCTGGGCATTAAGATTATGATTGACATTCACAGTGCCGAGACAGCCTCCGCCGGTCACCAGGTAAGTCTGTGGTATACCGACAAGTTCAGCACGGAGGACTGGTGCGATGCACTGGCGTGGTTCGCTGATTACTACAAGGATGATGACACCATCCTGGCCATTGATCTGAAAAACGAACCCCACGGAACCGCAGATGTTAAGGACAAGATGGCAAAGTGGGATGATTCCACAGACCCCACAAACTGGAAGTACGCCGCAGAAACCTGCGCTGCGAGAGTGCTGGAGCAAAACCCCAATCTACTGATTATGGTAGAGGGGACAGAGGTTTATCCCAAGGAAGGCTATGACTGGACGGCACCCCGGATTGACTACACCACCATGACAGAATATTATTACGGCACTTGGTGGGGCGGCAATTTCCGGGGCGCAAAAGAGTATCCCATTGATCTGGGAAAATATCAGAGTCAGCTGGTCTATTCGCCCCATGACTACGGCCCTCTTGTCTATGACCAGAAGTGGTTTTATGACGGGTTCACCCAGGAAACGCTGCTGAAAGACTGCTGGTATGACAATTGGTACTTTTTGCAGGACGAAGGCACAGCGCCTCTCCTGATGGGAGAATGGGGCGGCTTTATGGACGGCGGCAAAAATGAACAGTGGATGACTTATCTCCGGGACTTCATGATCGAACACCGGATTCACCACACCTTCTGGTGCTTCAATGAAAATTCCGGGGATACCGGCGGCCTGGTGTATGACAACTTCGGAAAGTGGGACGAGGACAAGTATGCCCTGGTAAAGCCCTCTCTCTGGCAGGATGATGCCGGCAGATTTATCAGCCTGGATCACACGATACCGCTGGGAGAAAACGGTATCTCTCTTTCCGATTATTACGGCGGTACAACGCCGGGAACCACAGACACACCGGAAAAGGAACTGATTCCTGGCGACCTGAACCAGGATTTGCGCGTCAACGGCGCGGATTTGTCCCTGATGCGGCAGGAAATTCTACAGGAATCCAGCACCGAAACAGTCCTGACTGCCAGACCGGAGGACACCAACGGTGACGGCAGCTTTACCCTGGCAGACGTGGTGCTGCTTCAAAAATATCTGGTTGGAGAAGCCGCTACGATGAAAACTTATGCGAAATAAAACCGTTTTCGGAGCACAGATTTTTGCGTCTGTGCTCTTTTTTGCGAATATTTTTCCCTTCGGATTTTTTTGAAAAGAAATGGTTGCATTTTTCGTCGGATTATGGTATAATAGGGTAAACTGTTGCGTTTGAATTTGCCTGTTGGAATGGGCAAAAATGGCAATAGGAGTTTTTGGGTTATTTCTAAGGAGGAAATGTTATGTTTTGTAAGCAGTGTGGAACGCCCATTGCACCAAATGGAAAATTCTGTCCCAAGTGCGGCGCGCCGATAGCAGCGCCGGCACAGCAGAGCCAAAATGTACAGCACAGTGCTGTCCCGAATCAGCAGAGCTATCAGCAGCAAGGCCAGCAGCAAGGATACCAGCAGCCGACCCCGCAGGGATACCAGCAGCAGCCGTACTACAATCCCGTTCCGGATGGTTCGGGTTATGGCATGGTAAAGCCGAAGAAGAGCCACTGGAAGCCTATCGTGATCACAGGAGTTGCCGTTGTTGCAGCAGGCGCAATTGCTACTACAGCAGTGGTTCATTCCATTACCACAAAGCCCCTTCCGGCACTGGCGCTGGGTCTGAACAATCTGGCAGAAGCCGCAAAGGATTTGGAGAGCTTCCATGTTTCCGGAACAGCCACCATTGAGGGTGAGAATGCGAACGTGGACCTTGACATTGAAACCAGCCAGAAGGACGAACAGATTTATGCCTATGGCACGGTAGAGGCCGCAGGAGAAAGCATTGAAGTTGCGGTTTGCATTGAAGGAGATGACGGCGCCTATGCTGCTTCCTATGACGGCGATTGCTATGCAGAGTATATTGACAGTGGCATCCTCGCAGATTTCTGGGATGCCTGTGAGAAAACAGACATGAAGGATTTCAGCATGCAAAAGTATCTGGAAGACTATGGCTTGGATTCTTATCTGGATGACTACATCGATGTAGATGAAGTGGACGATGCCTATCAGAATATCCTGAAGCGGTTCAGCAAGCGCAGCACACAGAAGGAACTGGAAGACGCCTTGCAGATTGAAACCAGCAAGGAATCTGGCGAGTATGTCTACACCCTTAGCCCCACCGGGGAAAATCTGCTGGAAACTTCTAAGATTCTGATGAACATTCTGGATGAAGAAGCCGGCGATGCCATTAAGGGCAGCTGGTTCAGCGATGCCCAGGATGAGCTGGACGCACTGGACAGCGATGATGTAAGCGAATTCGACAACATGGGCGATATCGAATGGCGCACCAAGGGTGCAAAGCTCACCGGCCTCGGCTATTCCATCTCTGTAGAAGGCACAGATCTTTATCTGGACAGCTCTTTTTCGTACAGTGGAAAGAAGCTGGATGAAATATCCATTGATTTTCAGATGAGCGGCTATAACAGCTATGATATGAACCTGACCATGGATGATTTCAACAATGTCAGCGGCGTAAAGGACGAAATCCCCAGCGATATGCTGTCCGCAATGGGAATGGATTAAGAACCTCAATCACAGTCGAAAAGGATCGTAAAATAAAATCAAGGAGTTAGAAAAATGTTTTGTAAAAAGTGCGGAACTGAAATTAAGAATGGTACCTTCTGCCCGTCTTGCGGCACCAACAATGCACCGGCTGGTGGCGTACCCCCGATGCCCAATGTGAACCCGGTAAATGGAGCATCCAATCCGTCCGGCGTACCTTTCGTAAATCCGATTTCCGGAAATAATGGCGGTGCTGTTCAGAAGAATCAGAAGAATCTGTTCCTGGCAATCGGCGCTGGCGTAGTGGCACTGGTAATTATTATTGTACTGCTTGCATCTCTCGGCGGCCGGGGCAGCAATTCTCCGAAGGGTGCGATAAAGGCATATTACAAGGCGTTTGAAAAGCAAAGTGCATCTGCAATGCTGGACTGTGTTCCTGCTGATCTCCAGAAAGATATTTTGGAAGAATACGATATTAGTAAAAAAGATCTGAAGCAGGCACTTGATGATATGTATAGCGATATGAATGACATCTATGATGAAGATATCGATAAGGTTGAACTGGATATCAAAAAGGTAAAAGATCAGAGCAAAGGAGATACAGAGGATTTTGCGGATGATGTAAATGACACTGTCAAGTTATATAATAAAAAGTTGATGGATCGATTTGATGAAAAGAAGATCAAGAAAACCGCAGCTATAAAGATCAAAGTGCGCTTTGAAGATAAGGATGGCGACAAATTGGACACGCTTTCCAATGATGAATCTATTGTGTATAAGTATAAGGGGAAATGGTATTCAGAAAGTGCAATTTTAAATGTGCTCGATGCCGCTGAGGATGCAGAATAAAGATCTTCCTATATAAAAGGAAAGGATGAAAACTATGGGCTTTTTTTCAAAAAATTCCACAACAAATGCTGCCGGATGCTGTCAGGCGTGCGGCGCTCCACTGGAGCCGGACTGTGCCTTTTGTACAGCATGCGGCGCCCCGGTAACAGCACCGTCTGCACCGCCAATGGGTGGTGGCTTTGGCACTGCCAGTGTCTGCCCGGTATGCGGTGCGCCGCTGGAACCGGACTGTGCCTTCTGCACGGCATGCGGCACCCCGGTGAGCGCACCGGCACCGTCTCCAACGCCGAGCTATGAAGATACCACGATTCTGAATCAGAATACCTGCCCGGTATGCGGCGCGGCGCTGGAACCGGACTGCGCGTTCTGCACATCCTGCGGTACCCCGGTATCTGCATCTCCGGCACCGTCTCCGGCGCCAAGCTATGAAGATACCACGATTCTGAATCAGAATACCTGTCCGGGTTGCGGCGCTGTTCTGGAACCGGATGCAGCGTTCTGCACGTCCTGCGGTTACAATCTGTCAGGCAGTGCACCAGTAGCACCGCCAGTGCCGGAAGAAGAACCGAAGCCGTCATTTAAAGTCTGCCCCAACTGCAATTCCTATGTGGAGGCAGATGCAGCCTTCTGTCCCAATTGTTCCGCTGTACTGGATCAGAACCTGGATCGCTGCCCGCGGTGCGGCGGCATTATCAATGCCGGTTTTTGCAGCGTGTGCGGCTATCGGGTTGGGGAAGAGTCTGCTGCGCATAGCGACATTTCCGGGAAATCTGCGGAAAGCCAGACGGAATCAGGCAAGCTGGTGAATCGTGTAGAGCTTCGTCCAGATCCGCGTCCGGTTTCTCCTGCGGTAGAACAGGCGAAGCGCAACTTTAAGTCGGCCAGCGACTTTGACGTATAATCGTATGTGCTTCTCGTAATTGCAAGACAGCACATGCAGGAGCTTTTTCAAACAAATGGCTCTATTTTTTCTAAAGCTGAAAATAACTGCTGTGTTCTTTCCCAGAAACGGCAGTTTTTTCAAATAACAAAGGGTGTCAGAGCAATTCTGATGCAAACGAAAAAATCTGCATCCAATCCGATGCAGCAGGAATATTTTGATCGGAGGAAACCAAAATGGCCAGCAATTTCAAATTGACTTATAACGTAGATATCGTTTTTTGCATTGACGCAACCGGAAGCATGGACAACGTCATTAACATCGTAAAGGACAATGCACTGCATTTTTATGATGATGTTACCGCCGCAATGCGCGCCAATAACAAGGAAATCAGCTCGCTGCGGATTAAGATTATTGCATTCCGGGATTATCTGGCAGATCGGGAGGACGCAATGCTGAATACCGATTTCTTTGAACTGCCCCGGGAATCCCAGGCGTTCAGTGATACCGTGCAGTCGATCGAAGCCTTCGGCGGCGGTGACGAGCCGGAAGACGGCCTGGAAGCCCTGGCATTTGCCATTCGTTCGAAGTGGAATACAGAGGGCACACGCCGCCGCCAACTGATCGTGGTTTGGTCGGATGCGTCCACCCATCCGCTGGGCTTTGGCGCTTCTGCACCGAACTACCCCCGGAGCATGGCGAAGAACTTCCAGGAACTGTCTGAATGGTGGGGCGACAAGCAGAACCAGCCCTACATGAACCATTCAGCAAAGCGTCTGGTGCTCTACACCCCGAACCAGCCGGGCTGGAGCGATATTGTAGAGGAATGGGACGGCGTTATTCACTATCCGTCTGAGGCCGGCGCCGGCCTGCGGGAAGCCGATTATCAGGAAATCCTGAACACAATCGTACACTCGGTATAAGGAAAGTAGAGGAACAAGATGGATGTGCGAAATCTAGGTTCTCCGTTTTTTGTCATGAAAGGCGAAGTGACGGAAAACTGCGGCGAGGACAGCTATACCACTGGCTGCGTGGAGGATCAGTTTTATTATCAGGGTGTGTTTGACGGATGCGGCGGCCTGGGGGCCAGAACGTATGCGCAGCTCCACGGGCACACTGGTGCATGGGCAGCCTCCCGGGCTGCCGGCATGACAACCGACCGCTTTATGCACGAGGGAAAACTGCGGTTTCTGGCAGAGGACGGCCCGGCATTGCAGCGCGAACTGGCAGAGGATTTCAAAAAGCTGAAGAATGCCTATACGGAAAACGGGGGAATTACCATCCGCGGCAGCCTTAGCCGGAGCTTTCCTACCACAGCGGCAATTGCGGCAATCCGTCCGGAAACAAACAACACCATTTTGTGCGAATTCCTGTGGGCAGGGGATTCCAGAGGCTATATTCTGGATCAGTACGGCCTTTCTCAGGTGACACGGGATGATATCGACTCGGATGCGGACGCACTGGAAAACCTAAAGCAGGACGGCCGCCTGGTCAATACGATTAACGCGGATGTTTCGTTTGAAGTGCACGTGCGGCAGGTGCGCCTGAATCTTCCGTCTGTGGTGATTACGGCAACGGACGGCGGCTTTTCCTATTTTGAAACCCCGATGAACTTCGAGGCGGCCTTGCTGGCAACACTGCGGCAGGCTAATGTGCCGGAAGAGTGGGAAGAGGGCATGAACGCTTTGCTGCGCCGGAAGGCAGGGGATGATTTTACACTGGCGATTTCCTGTTTTGGCTTTGCCGATTTTACTCAGGTAAAAAATTATTTCTACAATCGCTTTACCGCGCTGACAAATACGTATGTGATTCCCAGTGATAAGGCAGACTATGAGACACTGAAAAAATTGTGGGAGGACTATAAGCGCTCCTATTATAGGTGGGATGGAAGATGTCAGAGCTAAAAATTAAAGTAAGCAATACGACAAAAAAAGAAGCACCGTTTCAGCCGTATCAGGTGAATGGTTATTGGGTAGAACAGCCGCTGACCACAAACGGCGGTGGATTTTGTAAATGGGGTTTTTGCCGGAAATTTCAACGGGAATTTTTCCTGAAAGAGTTTCTCTCTCCGAAATTCCCGAAAGAAGACGCCGATATTTCAGAGCGCCAGCGGACACAGCGTGTCCGGGAGTGCAATGAATGGTTTCAGGCAAAGCAGAAGATCTATCAGCGGATTATCCGCAGCTCTGACGGCAATCTGGTGCTGCCTTCTGACTTTTTTCGGTTCGGCAACCAGTTTTACCTGGTGACGGAACGCATTGATGCAGAGATCATCTCCATGGAAGAGGTCAGCCAGGCAACGCCGGAACAACAGCATATGCTCCTCAAGGTGCTTGCCCATGCGTTTGCCAGCCTTGCCAAAGAAGGCATCGTGCACGCCGATGTAAAACCGGCCAATCTGCTGTTTAAAAGAACCATGCAGGGCTGGTTTACCGCGAAGGTAATCGACTTTGATGCAAGCTTTTGGGAAGAGGAGCAGCTGGAACCGGAGGAGATTATGGGAGACGGCGCCTACTATGCCCCGGAAACCATCCTGCGGATGCTGGAGGAAGATGCTGTAATCACGCCAAAGGCCGATGTCTTTGCGCTGGGTCTGCTGTTCCATCAGATTATAAATGGTTCTATGCCGACAGTAGAAGGAAACGAAGAATATAGCTCCATGGGTGAAGCTGTCCTGAACGGGGAAACACTGGTTCTGGGAGAGCGCTATCAGGATCTGATCGCCGGAATGCTCCGCTGTGACCCGGAAGAACGGCTTTCCAGTGCACAGGTGCTGGAAAAGCTGAGGGAGATGGATCCGCCGGATCCGGGTTGTCCGGAACCGCCGAATGTACCGTATCGGAAGGCTGTAAAGCCGGAACCAAAGCCGGAGCCACCAAAACCGAAGCCGGAGACGCACAGCAGTGCAGCGTCTGGCCGGTGGAAGGTGCCGACAGATTTTGATTAAAGGGGGGCTGTATCATGTGGCGCTGTGCCAGATGTGAAGTCATAAATAAAGATGAAGACGCAAAATGTCAGATTTGCGGAATGACAGCTTCCTGTTCTCAAAAGTGGACAGCCTTTCTGGAAGCAGAGGAACAGCGGCGTGCTGCCGCGGCAGAACAGGCAGAAAAACAAAAGAAGCTGGATGCTGAAAAGAAGTCTGCAGAACGCGCTTCGGAAAAACGAGACGGCGGCAGCAGTACAAGAACGGAATCTGCTTCGTCAACATCGGGTTCTGTTTCGCCGGATCCAGGCAGATATATGCCGCCGCCTGAACGGCCGCCGGAGGAAGTGTGGCGGAAAGAAAGCTACTTGCCGGAAGAGCCGCCCCGAAAGCAAAGTCCGGTTGCAATTGTACTGGAAATTTTACTGGGAATTTGCATTCTGTTGCTGTTAGGCGTTCTGGCGTATGTGTTGGTACGAAATGTGCTGGCTCCCGGTGCGGTTACACCGGTGGAGTGGGCGAAAAACCGGATGCCGATACCGTGGATCAGATGGGATTAAAAAGGAGACAGAGGTATGTTTTGTAAAAAGTGCGGCGCATCAATTGCGGTCAATGATTTGCAGTGCAGAAATTGCAGTCACAACACAGTTTCCCTGTCCAATCACGGCTATGCAGAGCTGGAAGCGATTCTTTCCGGGACGGATATTCCGGAGCCGCAGACAGATGCACCCAAAGCGCAGACATTCCGAACACCGGAATCTATGCCGGAACAGGAACCGTTAAGAACGTATGAAATGCCGGAAACACCGCCGGTGCAGGATTATGTGCCGCAGATGGAACCGCAACGCTTTCAACAGGAACAGATGTATGTTTCGGAACCGGAAAAACAGCGGAGATTCCCGTGGCGTATTGCTGCCATTGTTGCCTGCCTGGTGCTGGTGAGTGCAGGTTCGATCGGGGTTGTCCGTTATCTGCATCATCAGGAGGATGAGAAAGACAGCAAAGTAGAAGTGGCAGAAAACACGGATGCGGCCAGTTCAGAGGAAACTCAGGGCTCAGAAACAGTTCCGGCAGAACAGCCGGGTACGGAAACGGAATCCACGGGAAAAACGTATTTGAACGTGTGCGACTATCTCTCGGAAACAGAAGAGTGCCGAACCCGGCAGGAACTTTCCGTCAATGAAACTGATATGCGGCAGATACAGGATCGGATGTATGAACTTATCTGCCGGGACGGGGCAGAGCCAGATTCGGATTTGTCAGTGGATGCTAAGGTTTCAGACACTGACAAATGGGATGCTGCGGACTATCAGGCGCTGATGGAGGAAAAAGACAAGGAAACGCCGACTATTTCCGTAAAAGCGTCTGAAAATCAGACGTTGGCAGTGGGCGGTGAATCCAACAGCCAGTATTATCAGACCGATTGGCGCTTTTCGAAAACCGCCCAGCTGGATCGGGAAGAGGAAACGGAGTCGGATACCGCAGGTCAGCCGGAATTCAAACTGAGCGACCCTGATGGAAAGGAACTGTGGTTTGACTTTGTGCGCATTCAGTCGATTGACGATTTCGCGTATACTGTGACAAATGAGGATTTTGAACCAGTGGGCGCGGCATATCTGGCGCGTGTGGATCAAAATCAGTCAGACTGGCAGAGCAGTGGTTCCTATTACTTGCTGATTTACTCCAATCTTCAGCATCAGTATAGTTTCTACCATATTCAAGGGGAAAGCGTACAGCTGATTTCCTGTGTGGAATTGTCAGAGAATACCACGGAAAATACCGCTTTCACGGAAGCACCCACGGAAACGGCTACAGAGGCATTCACCGAGGAAACCACAACGCCGGCAGAATGGGAAGCACCGGAGCAAATCGAGACCAGTGTTTCATCTACAGAAACACCTGGCCGGGTGAAGCGGCGCACGCCAACACAGACAGAGACGGAAGAAAGTGCAAACCATTGGGAAGAGTCAGAATCGGAATGGCCCGGCATGGAATAAAAAGGGATCCAGTTTAGGGAAAAAGGAGGCTTTTAGCTATGTCATTTATTGGAAAGGTTTCGTACTTTGGACAGAATGCGTCCAATAAAATGAAAGATACCGCGGAAATTGTCAAAATCAGCGGCCAGCTGACGAATAACACAAAGCAGATCGAAGAGCTTTACCAGGAGATCGGCCGACAGTATTGTGCCGCCCCGCCGGAAACAGCTGCGGCGCAGGTGGCCACTCTGGTACAGCATGTCCGGATGCTCCAGCAGCAGAACGAAGTGCTGGAACAGCAGGTGCAGGACTTGAAGGGCGTTGTGACCTGTCCTCGCTGCGGAAATCAGTATAAAAACGGAACGCCTTTTTGCAGCTCATGTGGGTATCAGTTTCCCTGTACAACAACGGAAATTTGCCGGAAATGCGGCAGTCCGCTGGAACAGGGACAGGGCTTCTGTACTATTTGCGGTACACCGGTTTCAGCCCCCGGCCCGGCTCCGGCGGTGCAGTCGGCAGCACCGGCAATGAAACGCTGCATCCACTGCGGAAAGGAAATCCGTGCGGATCTGAAATTTTGCAAATACTGCGGAAAGAATACTCTGTAAACGTCTGCATTTCTTAGAAAAGGAGAGAAATTCTGATGAAATGTGCAAATTGCGGAAAAGAAATCGAAGATTACAGTGTCTTTTGCCTCTATTGCGGACAAAAGGTGTCGAAACCAAAAGAGGCGGTTCCGGATGTGCTTCCCAATCAGGTGCCGAAGCATCTGCGGGAACGGTTGGAATCCGGACAGCTCAACAATGCGCAGGAGACAGAACCAACACCGCTGCCTTTTGTACCGGGGCAGGAATCGCGCACGGCGCAGTATGAGCCGGATGCCGCGGAACCAGAACAGCCTGCGGCTGAGATTATGGTAAAGCGTAAGAATCAGAAAACTGTGTGGATTATCGGCGTTCAAATCCTGTTTTTGATTTTAATTGCAATTGCAGTGCTGCTTTTGGTCTGGTATCACCGGAATCAAAAACAACAGAATGGCGCAGATGGTGCGCCGTCTGTGGTGCAGATGGAAAAGACCACATCCGCAGCGGAAGCATCAGAATCCACCTCTGAGGAGGCGACAGAAGAGGCAACAGAAGCCGCTCCGGCAGAAACCAAGCCATCCAAAGCCGAGGCAACTGCGACACAGACGGTAAAAGCAGCCGACCACCTGGATCAGCCGGAAAAGGTAGAGGACAGCGCAGATACCGCAGATTACTCGTCCGAATCCAACGGAACCACCAGCGGAAACATCTTCAATGGCGGCTTCCTGGCATCAGACGGAATTTATCAGTATTACCGTGCCGATGACGGATACCTGTATAAGGCAAAGAATGGGGAAAACACTGCCAGCTGTGTCCTGAAAAAGGAGATCTGGTATATCAATGTGCAGGGACCGTGGCTCTATTTTGCCAATGACAGCGACCAGTGTCTCGCCAGAGTCAAGACGGACGGAAGCGACTATCAGGTACTGTATACCGGCGCTGTGCACGAAGTCACAGTGGACGGCTCCTGGATTTATTTCGGAACAGAAAATGCGCTGAACCGCGTGAAAACAGACGGCTCCGGCCTGCAAAAGCTGGTTTCTGGAAACACCTGGTTTTTGAATCTGGATGGAAACAAGCTGTACTTTGATCTGCTGGGTAATGAACGACAGATGTGCAGCTGTAATCTGGACGGCTCAGGCCTGGAGGTACTGGTAAGCTCCGGCGTTTATGATTTGCTGATTTACGGCGGCAATGCCTACTATTGCGTGGGCAGCGACACGCGGTATCTCTATGAAATGAATCTGAGCAACCGTACTTCCCGTCAGCTGAACTGCAACTATACCCGGTGGATTAACACAGATGGACAGTATGTCTATTATACCAACCTGGAAAATCACACCAGCGCCGGTGTTGGCTACGGTAACGCACTGTATCGGATTGCACTGGACGGCTTAGTCAACGAAAAAGTGTATGAAGATACTATTGAAGGCATGTGTATCCAGGACGGCATGCTGCATTACATGAGTCCGGAGAAAAAGCGCAGCGTCCTTTCGCTGGGATAAGCGAAGAAAATGCATCGTTTCAAAGAGGCACATTGTATTGCTTTACAATGTGCCTCTGTTGTCATTTTACACAAAAACAACGCGAATATATGTGCTAACAAATTCATAAATTGTGCAATAATACAAAATAAAGGGAAATCTATTGACAATGTATCTAAATTTATGATATAGTATAAATATAAAATCAATTCAGATCTGAATACGGAATAATGAATGGGAAGAACAGCAATCATGGTTCTTGAAAATATCACATGCAATTCTGTAACAGATTTGATAAGAGAAACGCACATTCTGTATCCCATAGAAAGAGAAACTGCAGAGTGGAAGAAAGACCAATCAGTAGAATAGGGAAGGGAATTGGGACAACGGAGGTGATAGCGTTGACACCGCAGCAAAAATACGATAAGGTAAACACGAAGTTTATCGGACTCAAGCTGAATCGAAAGACCGACCATGACATTTTATCCGTTTTAGAAGGAAAGCCCAAGCAAACGGAAATTAAACGACTGGTTCGATTGGGGTTGGCTGCTGAACAGAAGGACGCAGAAAAGGAGCAAGGCTAAAATTTCAGGAAACCAATAAAAAGCATAGATTCCCACGCGGCGCATGCACGCATGGAAATCTATGCTTTTCGTCTATTCGGATACTCGTTTTTGTCTCCTTCTGCTTTCTGGTGAAAAAACAGTTATTTTTGCTTTTCTGTTCTCCCTACTCTAAAGAACATTTGACGGAATCCTGGTGAGAGATTCTGCGGCAAAAAGCATTTTCGCACAGCGGCCGTCTTTTTTTCTTTGGTCTGCCGTGGTGTTGCCGGGTTATGATCCGACCGTTTTGCCAATTGTGCTCCAATTATCTTCTGTTCTGCATGTATTCCGAAACAGGCAGGGGATTTTTCTATGTTTATGGGTACTGCCTGATATGTCCGTTTGCAAAGCAGAAAAGAAAGTCTGTCCAGACGCTGTGTCGTAAAAGAATCTTCCGAAAGTTGTTTTCAAGACCGGCTCTGTGGCAAATGCGGAACCGGGCAAAAAACGGTCACATGATCTGGAACCTTAGAATATCATTCCTCCTTTCTGAATAAAATCTATATATATGATAGATTTACAATATAAGTGCAACACAAAAAAAGAATGACACATAAAGCCAC
>UQYK01000038.1 GCA_900545285.1 uncultured Ruminococcus sp. | reverse complement strand
TTGCTGGGTGAGGGCAAAAATGAAAACTTTTCTAATTACACCAAATACAAATTTGGCGCAATTAGAAGCGAAGCTCATCCGGGGAAGGGGTAAATATGGAAATTGATCGTACGCAGTGCCCTGACTTTTTTCTGGATTATATTTTGTATATTACAGTGACAAAATCACTTTCCAGCCGCACTGTTCAGGAATACTATTTAGATATCCGCATGTTTCTCAAATATCTGCGCATGATGCGGGATTCACAGTATCAGAATACAGATAATTTGCATGAAATTCCAATCAAGGATATGCAGATATCGGAGCTAGAATCTGTAACGCTCCAGGATTTGTATAATTATCTCTATTATGTTACAGAAGAACGTGAAAATCATGATCGCGCCCGTGGACGCAAGGTTTCGGCGCTGCGCAGCTTCTTTGGGTATCTTTGCCATCATCAGAATCTCATTTCCCATGATCCTACGGAGCGCTTGGAACTCCCATCGCCAAAAAAAACACTGCCGCGGTATCTGACATTGGAAGAAAGTCAACATTTGCTGCAATCTTTAGATACTGCATATCCAGAACGGGATTATTGCATTTTAACAATTTTCTTGAATTGCGGTGTAAGATTGAGCGAGTTAGTCGGTCTTAACTTATCGGATATCAATTTTAAAGAAGCAAAAATGCGTGTTTTAGGCAAAGGAAGCAAAGAACGTATGGTATATTTAAATGATGCCTGTATCTCTGCCCTAAATGCCTATTTGCAAGTACGGGAATTACCGGAAGGTTCCGCAGAAGATGCCGTTTTTCTGAGCAAGCGACATACCAGAATCAGCAAACGACGCGTGCAGCAGATTGTGGAAACAGCGCTGAATCAGGCTGATTTAGGCGGTCAGGGATATTCTACGCATAAATTGCGTCATACGGCAGCTACGCTTATGTACCAATATGGAAATGTAGATGCGTTAACGTTGAAGGAAGTATTGGGGCACGCCAGCACTTCAACAACTGAGATCTATACCCATTTGTCCAATCAAATCTTAAAAAATGCAACAGACAGCTCTCCCCTAGCGCATTTTGAAAAGAAAAAACAAGAGGGGGAGAAGGAAAATCAAGGGGAATAGGACTCCCCTGCCGTTTTTATATGCAAAAAGCACAGAACCTTTAAGAAAGTTCTGTGCTTTTCATTTTTATTCTGTATCCCAGGAATATTGTGTCAGATTTCCTTCTGTAGATAAATCTGGATAGTTCCATTGCCGCAGCACCTCATAGGCTGCAATAGCAACAGAATTGGACAAATTCAGGCTGCGTAGGGTTTGACGCATAGGAATTCGCACACAGGTGTCAGGATGCTGAAATAACAGGTCTTCCGGGAGGCCCTTGTCTTCCCTTCCGAATATCAAATAGATAGGTTGATCCGGCGGATAAGAAACATTACTATGAATATGCCGCCCCTTCGTTGTAAAAAAGTAGAAAAGCCCCTGCTGATTTTGATTGGAAAAATCAGCAAAATTATTGTAATATGTGATATCCAGTTTGTCCCAATAATCCAGACCGGCACGTTTCAAATGTTTATCTGTTACCGTGAATCCCATTGGCTGAATCAAGTGTAATTTTGCGCCTGTAACAGCACAGGTGCGGGAAATATTTCCGGTGTTTTGTGGAATTTGCGGCTCTACTAAGACAATATGCAATTGTGGTTTCAAAGGAAAAATCCTCTCCTTTCTTTTCCAGGGATGGAAATAATCCGCAGGGATAGATTTGCGTTTTTCTCCTATACTATAGTTGCAGCAGGAACCCGTAAGTTTGCGGCTGTGCAGAAAGGAGGCAGATGTTTCATGACAATCAAATCTGTTGTGCGCGGCGTTACCGTTGGTGCTACAGTAGGAACTGTTTGTTATATGATGTCAAAGGCAACTTCCAGACAGAAGCATGATATCAAGAAGAATGCAGGAAAAGCGGTAAAGGCAGCTGGGTGTGTACTGGATGATATCACTTCTCTGATGTGGTAAGCTGATTTTTTCGAAAGCCCAGATAGCTTTCCAGAATGATCGTTGCAGCAACAGCATCTACAACTGCTTTTCTTTTTTTGCCCCTGGTATTGGTAACATTGAGATAAGCATGGGCAGATACCGTTGTACAGCGTTCATCCCAGAGTTCAACCGGAACTCCAGTCAATTCTTTTAAACCTTCCGCAAAGAGCCGACACCGTTCGGCTCTTTCGCCTATTGTGCCGTTCATGTTTTTGGGATAGCCAACCACCAGCATTTCAGCACGATGCTCTTTTGCAGCATCTGCAACCTTTTTCATACATAACGCAAAGTCGCGCTCTGTAATAACACCTGCCGGTGAAGCCAGAAGCTCAGATTTGTCGCAAACAGCAAGCCCGGTTCGGGTGTCTCCAAAATCTACACCTAAAATAATCATAGCAGAAAACTCCTTACCACGGCTGTACAGTACCGATAATTTCCTGTACCGATGCAATATGATGTGCATCCAGCCAAGCATTCATTTCATCGATAATGCGGATCGGCGCATATGGGTCTGTGAAAATAGCTGCACCAACCTGTACGGCACTGGCACCTGCCATCATCATTTCAATTGCATCTGCACCACTGGAAACACCACCCATTCCAATAACGGGAATGGAAACTGCATTTGCGGTTTGCCAAACCATTCGTACAGCCAACGGGAATACAGCAGGGCCGGACATGCCGCCTACATTGTTTCGAAGGATTGGCCGCCGGGTTTCAATCTGAATCCGCATGCCAAGAAGTGTGTTGATCAGAGAAACTGCATCTGCACCGGCAGATTCAACAGCCTTTGCGATATCAGTAATGCTGGTAACATTGGGAGACAGTTTGACGATCAACGGCTTGCTGGTGGCTTTTCGAACAGCTGCGGTAATCGTCTCTGCACTGTCGCAATGAACGCCAAATGCAGCACCGCCTTTTTTTACATTCGGGCAGGAAATATTCAGCTCGATCATGTGTACGTCAGTTGCATCAAGTTTTTCTGCAATAGAAACACACTCTTCAATAGTAGAACCTGCAATGTTTGCCAGGATGACGGTATCCTTTGTCAAAAGATTTGGCAGCTCTCGCTCCAGAAATGCATCGATTCCCGGATTTTGCAGACCAACAGAGTTGATCATGCCGCTGGGCGTTTCTGCGATACGGGGAGCCGGATTGCCGGGGCGCGGCTGTCCTGTGGTTCCTTTTGTTGCAATGCCGCCCAGCTTGGACAGCGGAAACAGCTGCTCATATTCTCTGCCGTATCCGAAAACGCCGGATGCCGGGATAATCGGATTCTTAAATGCAACACCGGCGACATTTACTGCTAAATTTGCCATTACCAAACAACCTCCTCTGCACGGAATACCGGGCCATCTTTGCAGACGTGTCCCATTACAGATTTTCCTTCTCGTTCCAGCTGGCAGGCGCATACAAGGCATGCACCAATTCCGCAGCCCATGCGTTCTTCCATGGAAACTTCACAGGCAACGCCAGCCTCTTTTGCTGCTGCTGCAACAAATTTCAACATCGGTCGCGGGCCGCAGGCGTAAACTATTTCTGTTTCTCCGACAGAAAGGATTTCCTTCAGCGGTTCTGTAACCAGTGCGTGGCGGCCGGCAGAGCCATCATCTGTACAGAGAATGGTTTCTGCGCCGGTCATCTGGAAATCTTGCTGCAATGTAACAATAGAAGCATTCCGATAACCACAGATTGCAGTTGCACGGCTACCATATTCCTGTGCCAGGGAAAGCATGGGAGGGTTTCCGATTCCGCCGCCAACCAGTACAACGTGTCTGGCTTCCGGAAGAATGGAGAAGCCGTGTCCGAGAGGGCCTAAAACATCTAAGTTCTCCCCTACACGTGTATTGGCAAGTACATCTGTTCCGGAACCTTTTACCTCGAAAACAATCGTAAGTGTGCCGGCTTCCTTGTGAATCTCACAAATGGAAATCGGACGGCGCAGTGTGCAGCCGGCCGGAAGCAGATGAACAAACTGTCCCGGAACAGCGGCTTCTGCAATGGCACGGCAGGAAAGCACCATGCGGTAGATATTTTTTGCAAGCGCCTGCTTTTCCAAAACTGGTGCCAGCATTTGGGTATATGCCATAGTAATACACATCTCCTTTACAAAAAAGGCGGGCGGGAAATCTTCCCGTCCGCCACGGTTGCGTGTATGAAAAATTTGGAATGGATGATAAAGTGAAGAAATCACTTAGATTTTTGTGATATCTACCATTTCAACATCATCAATGCTACGTCCGGATTCCAATACATTTGCCAGTGCCTTTGCAGTATCAATTGCAGTCAGGCAGCAGATGGAACGTTCTACAGATTTCCGGCGCATTTTTACGCTGTCTCTTGCCGGGAGGCGTCCCTTGGCAGAAGTGGAAATCATGTAGTGAATCTTTCCGCTTTCCAGGAGTGTAATGGTATTCGGTTCCCCATCGGAAATCTTTTTCACCAGATTGGTTGCAATCATATTGTGATTGAGTACTGCCGCAGTGCCGCTGGTACCGTACAATTCAAATCCCATGCGAGCAAACTTGTCTGCAATTGCAATGATTTCCTGTTTATCGGTATCTCGTACAGAGATGAGTACACCGCCTTCTTTTTTCAGATCATATCCGGCTGCAATCAAGCCTTTGAGCAGTGCATCTTCCAGATTGGTTGCAATACCCAGGCACTCACCGGTTGACTTCATTTCCGGGCCAAGCATAGTGTCTACATCCTGGAGCTTTTCAAAGCTGAATACCGGTACCTTTACAGCAACATATTTGCCCTTCGGATTCAGGCCAGGCTGATAGCCAAGGCTCTTGAGGGTTTCACCCAGCATAATCTTTGTAGCAATATCAACCATAGGAATGCCGGTAACCTTGCTGATATATGGTACTGTACGAGAAGAACGAGGATTTACTTCGATTACATAAACCTCGTTGTTGTATACAACGTACTGAATGTTAATCAGACCAACGGCGTGCAGTTCCTTTGCCAGAAGTCCGGTGTAGCGTACAATGGTATCTGTCACAGACTGGCTGAGATTTTGTGCCGGGTAGATTGAGATAGAGTCACCGGAATGTACGCCGGCACGCTCTACATGCTCCATAATACCAGGAATCAGGAAGTCTGTTCCATCGCAGATCGCATCGACTTCTACCTCTGTACCCATCATATATTTATCGATCAGGACAGGGTTTTCAATCATATGGCTGATGATGATTGCCATATATTCTTCGATGTCCTTATCAGAATGTGCAATGATCATATTCTGTCCGCCCAGGACATAAGAAGGACGCATCAGTACCGGATAACCCAGCTCATTTGCTGCATGCAGGGCTTCTTCTGTTGTCATGACAGTCAGACCAGCAGGTCTGGGAATACCGCACTTTTCCAGGACTTCATCAAAACGTTCCCGGTCTTCTGCAGCATCAATATCATCTGCGGATGTACCCAGAATATTCACGCCCATATCTGCCAGATAACGTGTCAGCTTGATTGCAGTCTGTCCGCCAAACTGTACAACAACGCCGTAAGGATGCTCGGTATTGATGATATTTGCAACGTCTTCCTTTGTCAGCGGGTCAAAGTACAGGCGGTCGCCGGTGTCGAAGTCTGTGGAAACGGTTTCCGGATTGTTGTTGCAGATGATTGCTTCACAGCCCATCTCCTTCAGTGTCCAGACACAGTGTACAGAACAATAGTCGAACTCAATACCCTGTCCGATTCGAATCGGGCCGGAACCGAATACAATGATTTTTTTCTTGTCGCTGTGCTGCCGTTCGATGAACTCTTTGGCTTCGTTTTCCTCATCATAGGTGGAATAGAAATAAGGTGTTTCTGCTTTAAATTCCCCTGCACAGGTATCTACCATCTTATAGACGGCGTGGCGGTGCATCGGGCACTTCTTTCCGGAAATACGTTCGATGGTTTCGTCCAGGTAACCATACTGTTTAGCAAGGAGATAGAGATCTTCGGTCAGCGGCTTTGCGGCCATTTCCCGTTCCAATTCTACCAGATTCAACAGCTTGTTCAGGAACCAGCAGTCTACCATGGTCAGTGCATGAAGTTCTTCTACGGTTTTTCCGCGCTTTAATGCTTCATACAGCTGGAATGCACGTTCATCGTCAACCACCTGCAAATGCTCCATGATTTCATCCAGAGACATTTTCTCATATTTTTTCATGTTCATGGAGTCTACACCCAGTTCTGTGGAACGAACTGCCTTCATGATTGCCTCTTCGAAGGTGGTGCCGATTGCCATAACTTCACCGGTTGCCTTCATCTGTGTGCCCAGAGTCCGCTTTGCATAAACGAATTTATCGAATGCCCACTTCGGATACTTAACAACTACATAGTCCAGCGCTGGCTCGAAGCATGCATAGGTTTTTCCGGTTACCTGGTTAATGATTTCATCCAGAGTATAGCCGATTGCGATACGTGCGGCTACCTTTGCAATCGGATAGCCGGTTGCCTTGGAAGCCAGTGCAGAAGAACGGGATACACGGGGATTTACTTCAATTACCGCATATTCCATGCTGGTCGGATGCAGTGCAAACTGGCAGTTGCAGCCGCCCTCTACCTTCAATTCGGAAATAATGTTAATTGCAGCAGTACGCAGCATCTGATATTCCCGGTCTGTCAGTGTTACAGTCGGTGCAATAACGATACTGTCACCGGTGTGTACGCCAACCGGATCGAAGTTTTCCATCGAGCAGACAGTAATTACATTTCCCTTTCGGTCACGGATGACTTCGAACTCGATTTCCTTCCAGCCGCTGATGCATTTTTCAATCAGAACTTGTGTAATCGGAGAAAGACGCAGACCGTTCTTCGTGATGTCGCGGAGCATTTCTTCGTTATCTGCAATACCGCCGCCGGTGCCGCCCAGAGTAAATGCCGGACGAACAATAACCGGATAGCCGATTATTTCCGCAAATGCAACAGCATCCTCAATAGTTTCTACGACTTTAGACGGAATGCAGGGCTGGTTAATTTTTTCCATGGTGTCTTTAAATGCCTGCCGGTCTTCTGCCTTGTGAATTGTCAGAGGATCTGCGCCCAGGAGCTTGACACCGTTTTCTTCCAGAAAGCCTTCTGCTGCCAGCTGCATGGAAAGTGTCAGACCAGTCTGGCCACCCATAGTGGACAGCAGGCTGTCCGGCTTTTCAATCTGAATAATCCGTTTTACAACGTCCAATGTCAGCGGTTCAATATAAACCTTATCTGCCATTGCCTTGTCTGTCATAATGGTTGCAGGATTTGAGTTGATCAGAACGACTTCAAGTCCTTCCTGCTTCAGTGCACGGCAGGCCTGTGTGCCTGCATAGTCAAATTCAGCAGCCTGTCCGATGATAATCGGGCCGGAACCGATGACGAGAACCTTTTTAATATCACTTCTCAATGGCATCTTATTTCTTCTCCTTTTCCATCACTGCAACAAATTCATCGAACAAGTATGAAGTATCCAGCGGTCCGCCGTGTGCTTCCGGGTGGAACTGCACGGTAAAGGCGTTGATCTTATGATAACGGATTCCTTCACATGTTTTGTCATTCGCATTGATATGAGAGACTGTTCCCACAGCAGGATCCAAGCTCTCACCGACTACAGCATAGCCGTGGTTCTGGCTGGTAACATAGGTACGGTGACTGTTCAGGTCAATAACCGGCTGATTGGCACCGCGGTGGCCGTATTTCAGCTTTTCCGTGATACATCCCTGTGACAATGCCAGAAGCTGATGTCCCAGGCAAATGCCGAAAATCGGAATGCCAAGGGAAGCAATTTCCCGGACATTTGCGATGATCTCCTGATTCTCACTGGGATCTCCAGGGCCATTGGAAAGCATGATGCCGTCCGGATGCAGCTCCATCAGTTCCTTTGCTGTTGTCTGTGCCGGAACGACTGTGACTTCACATCCCCGTTTTACCAGTTCATTTCGGATATTGCGCTTATAACCAAAGTCAAAGAGTGCAACCTTGTATTTCGTTGCATCTGCGGAATAGGTGCGCATTTCAGTTCCGGTAACAGAGGTGATTGCATTCTGAATCACATACTGCTTTACTTGCTGCAGCAGCTCTTCTTTTTTTGCGTATACATCCTCTGTTGTAATCACACCGTTCATAACGCCGACTTCCCGAATAATCCGTGTCAGACGGCGGGTGTCGATGTTGTAAATTCCCACAATATTCTGTTCCTTCAGGAATGTGTTGATATCGCCTTCCATACGGTAATTGGAGGGAGTATCACACCATTCTCTGACAATGTATCCCTTAATATAGGAACGTGCGGATTCATTATCCTCCTGATTGACACCGTAATTTCCGATTAATGGAAAGGTTTGTGTAACCAGCTGACCATAATAACTCGGGTCTGTCAGAGTTTCCTGATAAGCGGTCATACCGGTGGTGAAAACAACTTCTCCGATTACAGTTCCTTTTACGCCAAAATGCAGCCCTTCAAAGATAGTTCCGTCTGCCAAAAGCAGGTAGGCTTTATCGCCGCGATCCAATAGTGACATGACATCAGTCCTTTCTCATGATTATATCTATAATTTCCGTCTGTATCAGTGATGCAGATAGGAAGTAATATCATCCCGCATCCGGATAGCTTCTCTTCTTGCAGCCTGTGCAAAGTCGGTTTCCGGGCAGTTTTCTTCTTTTTTCCATGCACACATAATGGCGCGGGAAGAGTTGACAATAGCGCCTCTGCCGTTTTCATCAAATGCGCCGGCAACGCCCTGTGCGCCGCCACCCTGTGCACCGTAGCCCGGTACCAGGAACATGGTGTGCGGCAGCTTTTTCCGAAGCTCAGCCAGCTGTTCCGGATAAGTTGCACCAACAACAGCGCCTACCGCGGAGTAGCCGTAACGACCAATCTGTGCGCTGCCCCAGGCTTCACACATTTCGCCCATGATTTCGTAAACCGGCTTGCCGTCAATCAGGCGATCCTGCAATTCGCCGCTGGAGGGGTTTGAGGTTTTTGCCAGAACGAAGATGCCCTTGTCATATTTCTGGCAAACATCCAGAAGCGGCTGAATGCCGTCTGTGCCAAGATATCCGTTTACTGTCAATGCATCTGCGCCGAAAGGCTCCAGTTCTACGCCGTCTACCGTTACTTTTCCCAGATGTGCAGTTGCATATGCAGTCATAGTTGCGCCAATATCGTTGCGCTTTCCATCTGTCATGACATACATGCCTTTTTCCTGGGCATAGCGGATGGTTTCTGTCAGTGTGCGAACACCTGCCCAGCCGTACATTTCATAGTATGCGGCCTGCGGCTTAATTGCCGGGACAACATCGCAAAGTGCATCAATCAAGGCTTTGTTAAAAACCAGAATTGCATCCGCAGCGGCTTCCAGGGTGCGGCCTTTTTTGACGAAAGCGGCATCTTGGATGTACTGGGGCACATATTCCAGTCTCGGATCCAATCCGGCAACGGATGGATTTTTCATTGCATCAATTCGTTCAATCAGTCTGTCCATTGACATGGCAAAATTCCTTTCTATTTTTCAAAATATGCATGATCCTGATACCGGATCACACCATTTGTAATCGTGATGACTGGCTTTCCCTTCAGAGCTCTCCCCTTCCAGATGGCATTTTTTGCTTTGGAATGCATTTTTTCCGGATCTACAGTCCAGTTGTAGTTTGTGTCCACGAGTGTCAGTTCTGCCGGAACACCAGAGGCAATTTTTACCTCCGGCAGTCCGAGAATTTGTCTGGGCTTTACTGCCATGCAATTGACGAGCTGCGGCAGTGTCATAAGGCCTGCATGAACCAATTTCAAAGAAGCGGCCAGAGAGGTTTCCATGCCGATTACGCCATTTGGTGCATGCAGGAAATCTGCTTTTTCTTTCGGGCTATGGGGAGCGTGATCCGTGACAATACAGTCAATGGTTCCGTCCAGAACACCTTCCAGAACAGCCTTACGGTCTTCTTCTGTGCGGAGCGGTGGATTCATCCGATAGTCTGCATCTTTGGACAGCACCAGATCTTCTGTCATCAGGAAATAATGCGGACAGGTTTCGCAGGTAACGGAGACACCATGTGCCTTTGCCTGACGAATGATTTCCACGCTGCCCTTTGTGCTGACATGTGCAATATGAATGGCTGTGTTCGTGGATGCAGCAAGGATGATTTCCCGTGCGGTAATATAATCTTCTGAAGAACGATCCATCCCCTTTACGCCCAGCATTTCAGAGGCTTTTCCATGATTGACAATGCCGCCGTTTATAATGGAAAGATCCTCACAGTGGGAAATCACCGGAATCCCCAATGCGTATGCCTGGATCAGTGCCTGACGCATCATTTCTGCTGTTTCTACCGGACGGCCGTCATCAGAAACGGCACAGATGCCGGCTTCTTTCAATGCGGCAAAGTCACTCATAGTTTTCCCCGCAAGACCGTTTGTGATGCATCCCACAGGATGCACGGCAACGCCAGTGGAAGAAGCCTTTTCCAGAATGTAGCGCACTGTATCCACACTGTCGATTGCCGGTGTGGTGTTTGGCATGCATGCCACACCAGTGATGCCGCCGGCAAGTGCAGCAGCGGCTCCGGTGAGAATATCTTCTTTGTGTGTTTGTCCGGGATCACGCAGATGTACGTGCATGTCAAACAAACCGGGCAGTGCAGTCAGATTGGTTCCGTCAATGACTGTATCTGCGGCAAGATCGGTGTCCGGTACAGTGATTTCTGCGATTTTTCCGTCTTTCAGAAACAGACTGCATCGGTTCAGATGGTTTCCTTGGAGCGCCAGAACATTTCGAATCAAAATGGTTTGTTTCATGAGAACCTTCTTTCCATCAGTTGGTCGGGAATGAATCAGGAGTTTTGATAGATTGCCACACAGTCTGTGCCGTCGATTTCCTGTACCGAAACCTGAACCGTTTCAGACTGGGCGGTGGGAACATTTTTTCCAATATAATCTGGACGAATCGGGAGTTCCCGGTGGCCACGGTCTACCAGAACAGCAAGCTGCATGCACTGGGGCCGCCCGATTGCCAGAATGGCATCAATTGCCGCCCGGCAGCTTCGCCCGGTATAAAGCACATCATCTACAATAATGACACGCTTGTCCTGTACCGGAAAGTGGATGGTACTTTTTGCACTTTTCGTTTCTTCGGCAGTTCGGTCATCCCGGAACGGGGTGATATCCAGTGCGCCAAATTCCACAGAAACATGTTCCAATTCATAGATTTTCCGGGCGATGCGTTCTGCCAAAATCACACCCCGGGAAAGAATTCCGACAATGCAGAGCTGCTCTGCACCGCGGTTTCTCTCCAGAATTTCATATGTAATCCGTGCAATGGCACGGTTCATGGCGCTTTCATCCATGATGATTGCTTTCTTTTCCATGTACACCTCCCAAAAAGCAAAATAAAAAGCACTCACCCCAGTGACCAGGCGAGTGCTTACAAAATATCCGTTCGTGAAGCAGATTATGCTTTGAGAAATGCTTCATTTTGTTTTGAAAGAAACGCCTTGTCAACCTCACGGGATCGACTTAAAGGATTCATTACAAGTATTATACCACAGTTCCTGGGGTTTGTCCAGTGCTTTTTTGCAAGTTTTACATTTTTTAGAGTGTGTTCACAGAAAGCGTATGCCAGCTTCGGTGCATAAAGCCAAGGTTCCGGTTACTGCTGTGCATCCGGGTGGATTTTCGCCAGATGATTGCTTAGGGTGATCAGCTGCTCCATGGTGAGCTTTTCTATCCGGACAGTTTCCGGAAGCTGCATCTCTGCAAGAATTTGTGTCAGCATGGATTTTTCGTAGTGCATCGTGGAAGAGAGTACATTTACCAATGTTTTTCTTCGCTGCGAAAAGCCATTCTTTACCATGGAGAAGAAATGTGCTCGGTCAGACAGCAACGCATCGTATCTCCGGTTCAGGCGAATCTGAATCACTGCCGAGTCAACATTCGGCGGTGGTAAAAAGCTGTCGCGCTGTACCGGGAACAGAAGTTCTACGCTGCCGTAAAAATTCACAGCAACGGTAATGGCGCCGGCTTCCCGGCTTCCTACCGGAGCCTTGAGCTTTTCGGCAACTTCCTTTTGCACCATTACTGTAATGGTCTCAATATCCGCGCCGCTTTCCAGCAAGTGCATCAGAATGGGTGTTGTAATATAATAGGGCAAATTGGCGCAGACAGAGACCGGCATACCGGGGAATTCCTGTTCCAGCAGTTCCGGGACAGAAAACTTTAAAATATCGCCGCTTAAAATGTGCAGATTCTGAAATTCTCCCACAGTTTCTTCTAAAATGGGAAAGAGCCGGCTGTCCAGTTCCACTGCGGTGACACGTTCTGCCCGCATGGCCAGCTGTTGTGTCAGTGTGCCGATGCCAGGGCCGATTTCTAAAATCCCCTGCCCTGCTTTGGCATTGCCCATTTCTGCGATTTGCGGACAAACAGAGGGGTCAATCAGAAAATTTTGTCCCAGCTTTTTCGAAAAATGGAAGCCATGCCGTGAAAGCAATGATTTTACATATCGGATATCGGTTAAATTTTTCATTGTTTTTCTACCTCCATGGAAATCGGAATACTCATTTGCAGGTGCGTGCTGTAGATCCATGCTTCTTTTACCGGCTGGCCTGTAATGCACTCCAGTGCGGCACGATAGATCAGAAGCTGTTCCTGATAATTTTGCAGGAGCAGATCCGGATCTGTTACAAAGTCTGTTTTATAATCCACCAGAACAAAACCATCCGGCTCCTGAAATGCCAGGTCGATAATTCCCTTGATCATACTATCGGATGTATCGTAGAAATCCAGGATTTCTCGCATCCTTGGATATGACTGCAAATCGCTGCACTGCACCAGAAATTTTTGCTCCCGCAGAACATGACTGGATTTTTGCAGACGTTTGTAGAGAGAACTGGAAAAAAATCCAGCTGCAATTTTTGGCGTGACTACTTCTGCCTGTGCGGTTGTAAGAAAGCCGTTTTTGCAAAGTCGGTGCAGTTCTGCCTGGAAATCAGCTTGTGCACGGGGAAAGTCCGCATACTGGAAAAAGGTGTGGATTGCAGTTCCTCGTTCTGCTCCCGTCAGTGTGGTTTGTTCCTGTAAGAATCTGGGCCGTTCCCAGACAGAGGGACGCTGCTGTCTGGTTTCCTGTAGTGCAGAAACACTGAGCAGGGATTCCCTTTTCACATCAGGGGAACGGTATGCAAACGCAGTCAGGCTTTGGAGCTCTTGCAGTAGGTGTGCATTTTCAAAGGCAGGCAATGCCGCTTCCTCTGATTTTTCTTCCGAAATTTCCGGAACGGCATCTTCGAAGCAAAGATTTAATCCTTCACTCCATGCCGGCGTTTTCCACTGCTGATGCGGAAGCGGAATGATTGCATGAAGCTGTTCCGGGTGCAGCAGCACCAGGCACATCCAGATCCAGTGTGCCATAGATCCGGCAGACTGCACCAGGGAGACAGGAAGTTCTCCGGACTGAGATATGGACATTGCAAATTCTTCTAAGTAATGATGTGTCTTGGTTTGGATTCGATTGGTGCACAGGGGAAGAAACAGCTGCTGTTTGGCGCGCGTCATGGCAACATAGAGCAGGCGTAATTCTTCGCTTTTGGCACGTGCTTCGTTTTCCTGTGCAATCACTGCAAACGGCAGTGTTTTGGCACGGGTGTAAGTCTTCGGATCCTTTATGCAGAACCCAGCCATTCCCTGATCTGAAAACAAGGCATTTTTTCGCTTTTCTTCTGTGGAAAAAGGGGTTTCCAGATACCCGAGAAACACAAAGGGGAATTCCAGTCCCTTGGAGCGGTGCATGGTTTTGATGGCAACGGCGTTTTCGGCTCCTGCGGAGACAGTGGTTTGCTGAAAATCATTTCCGCTGTCTATCAGCCAGTCAATGTAACGCAAAAAGCCGGAAAGTCCGCTTCGGGAGGCTTCGGCATTTTCTTCATACTGTCTGGCATATTGCAGAAGCAGATTCAGATTGGCGCGCTTTTTTTCTCCGTTTTCCGTCAGCTGCATGACAGAGAGAAAGTCGGTCATATCATATATTTTGCGAATCAGACTCTCCAGTGTGACCATGCCGGAGATCTGCCGCAGCTTTTGCAGTGTTTCCAGCAGATCAGAACACTTTTTTTGGAGAACAGCATCTTTCAGTGCTGCTGCATCAGAATCAGCTGCCAGGCGCAGGGTGATATAAAGCGGTTCCTCCGACTGAAGCAGACGGATGCGCGTGAGCTCCTCTGCGGTGAACCAGAACATGGGAGACAGCATTACTGCGGCAAGAGAGGTGTCCAGAAGCGGATTGTCCAGGATACGGAGCATATCCAGCAGGATGCTGATTTCCCTTGCCTGGAGATATCCCTTTTCTTCCGGACTTTGTACGGGGATGCCGTGTCGCTCCAACAGATGCGAAAACTCCTGACACTGGATATTGTTCCGGACTAATATGCAGAAGTCGCTGTAGCGGCAGGGTCGCTTTGTGCCGTTTTTCTCAATTACAACAGCTTGCCTTTGCAGCATGTTCTGAATTTGCCGGAGTACGTACAGCATCTGAACCGGGGTGTCATTTTCAGAGGTTTCCTGCAATACGGCAATGTGGACAGTCTGTTCTTCCTGCTGCAGCAAGGTTCCCAGTGCGGAGCCGGGTTCAAGCGCCTCTTCTTTTGTGTATGCCACATCACCGCAAACCGGGGACATCAGATTGCCGCAGACAAAGTTGACAAATCTTAACACACCGGGGGTACTGCGGAAATTCCGGTTGAGTGCTATATGGCGGCAAACGCCGGAACCGGAAACTGCACCTGAAACAGCATGCATGAAGTTCTGCGGATTTGCCAGGCGGAATCGATAGATCGACTGCTTTACATCCCCTACCAGGAACACATTGTCACCGTAGCGGAGTTCTCCGGTGAGCGGATCGATGCAATTCCGCGATAAAAGTTTGAAAATATCATCCTGCTTATTATTGGAGTCCTGGTACTCGTCAATCATGATGATCTGATAATACTCTGCCATTTCTCTTGCCAGCGGAGAGGGCTGAATTTTGCCGTTTTCGCCGGGAGACGAGAGCAGTTCCAATGCCAGCCGCTCGCCGTCTTCAAATCCAAGGACATTGCGCTGTACCTTCTCTGCCCAGACAGTATCGGACAGGTCTTGTTCCATTTCCAGAATCAGCGGAAGAATTCGCTGGTGCAGACGAATATCGGTTTCTTCATACGGAAATACTGCGGCGATATTGTCTGCAAGTTCCTGTTCCAGGCGCACATACTGGTCGCGGATTTGCTTTACCTGGGCGTAGACTTCTGGGTCTGTGATGCTTTTCTTTTTTTTCGGAAATGGTTTTCTTCCACGCTGCTGTTTGCATGCGAGATAGGCGGAGAGAATTTTCTCGGCATCTGTTTCCTGTTGCTTTAGGTGCTGCAACATTTGCTGAATGCAGCTGCGATCTTCTTCAATCCAGGGAAGCACTGTGTTTTCAGAGGGACTTTCGTAAAGATCGGTTGCAAGATCAGCTGCGTTATCGGCCAGCTGCGCTGCATTTTTAGCCATGTGCAGAAGCCGCTTCGAAAGCGTGAGATGATAGAAATTGGTTTCCACCGGAAGAGAAAAACTGCGCAGGGCGGCAGTCTCCCATTGATCGCGGAACGGAACCGATGCCAGGAACTGATGGAATTGGAGCAGGATCTGTTCTAAGGGAGTATCATTTTTTTCGCAAAACGCATCCCACAGCAGCTTCATATCCTCCGGGCGTGTCTGATGCCACTGATTGAGCACCTGGTCGGCGGATTTTGCGGCAATCATGCGGCTTTCGGTATCGTTTAAAATCCGGAATCCGGATGTAATGCCGCCGTGTGTGAAATGATTGCGAATCAGATAGAAGCAGAACGAACTGATTGTACAGATCTGTGCGCTTTGCAGCAGGATTTGCTGCTGATAGAGCCAGCGATTTTCCGGATTTTGCTGAATCTGAAGATCCAAGGCCTGAGAGAGACGTGCCTTCATTTCTGCGGCGGCATCATTGGTAAATGTAACAACAATCATGCGGTCTGCCGGAACACGTTTTTCCGGGTCTTCCTCTGTCAGAATCCGCAGAAGGCGTTCTACTAAAACAGATGTTTTTCCGCTTCCGGCGGCGGCAGATACAATCAGACCACTCCCCCGGCTTTCAATTGCCTGCTGCTGTGCAGCTGTCCATGCCATTAGAGGTTCCCTCCTTGTTCTTCTTGCTCAATTTCCTGTAGCTTTTCCAGCAAGAGTTTTTCTCGTGTTCGCTGTGTGCCGTTTCCACATCGGCTGTGTCGGTGATCGATATTTCCGCAGATATTGGAAAACTGGCAGAATGTGCAGCCGTCATGATCGGTCAGTTGCAGTGGGTTTGCATCAATCTCACCGCTGTAAATGCGCTCTGCGGTTTGAATCAATGTGCGGAATACATAGTTTTGCAGGCTCTTCATTTGCGTATCCGTGAGAAACTGTCCGGAGCCTTCTGCAATAGTACCATCCGGCGTGAGTGTGCCGGGAAGAAATAATCCCTTTCCGTCTGCCTCCATTGCCGTTAAAACAGCGCTGTCCTTTAATAAAATGCCGTTCATGCGGTATGTGTCGTAGTATTGCTTCTGTGGAAGCACATGTGCAGTTCGCTGCTGGTCACTGCGGATTTTTCCGGACGGCAGATACAGGACGCCGGCTGGTTTTGCATGTTCCAGTGCGGTACCAGGTGCTGTGATGGTAAAGAGATAAATCAGCATTTGCAAATCCAGTCCATAGAGGAGGTTGCCAAAAGAAAAGCTGCGGCTTCCGGTCTTGTAATCGATGACACGTACCCAGGTGTGTGCATCCTTTTGGCAGAGATCCACACGGTCTACTTTTCCCAGCAGCTGAACAGTCTGCCCCTGCTTGGTATGCAGGTAGAGCGGCGGAAAATCCTTGCTTTCCGATGCGATGGGCAATTCCAGATACTTTGGATAAAAGGCAGACTGCCGCAGTTCTTCCTGCAAATGCTGAAGCAGTGGTTCCATATTGTGGATGGTGTGATGGAGCACAGCAATTTCCCGTGCGCTTTTCGAGAAATCGCCGCCCATGCTCTCCTGCCAGAAGGCAGATGCATATTGCTGAACTTTGGCAAGAAGTGCGGCGAGATCCATAGCAAGAAATGTGTCCCGGTCACAGCAGCGGAACAGTTGTTCCAGACAATAGTGGATCAGGCTTCCGGTTCCGGCGCCGGCCAGCTGCATTTTCTGCCGCGGATGCAGACGGAGAATGCGCTGACAAAAATAAGAAAACGGGCACAGCTGATATTGTTCCAGTCCGGAGGCAGACAGACGAAGGGTCTTGCCCAGGGACTGTTCAATCCACTTGGCATTAGAAATGGTAAACAGCGGCGCGTCTGGATCATCGTTGTGGGCGTTTGCAATTTTTTCCAGTGCGAAAAGCCGCTTTTGATAAAAGGGATCGGAGAAAAGAAGGCTGCGGATGCTCTCTGTTCCCGGCGTATGATCACTGTAATGCTGAATGTATTGAAAATATGCTGCACGCATCGTTACTGCATAATAGGTACTGTCATAATCGCTGCAAGATTGACTAAGCTGTTTTGTCCGGGAAAATAAGCGTGTGATTTGCGTCAGAATTGCAGCCGGATAGCATTTTTGGTGGGTGATATTGACATGGGGATAGAGCAGGTAGAGATCCTGCGATGCAGCAGAGAGTAGCTTATAGGCGGCAAGTCTGGCATCGGCCAGCTGTGTTTCTCTGGATTTTAGCACAGGAAAATCCATCTGTTCCAGTGTCAGGCAATCCTTTTCGGAAAAGAGACCGTTTCCGCCAGGCGCGGAGGGAAAGGTACCTTCACAAACGCCTAAAAGAAAGACAATCTTCGGTGCGTTTAATCGTGCGGTGTTTCCCTGTGAAACGAAAACGGCATCCAGTGTACGAGGTGGAATCGCGCGCTGGATTGTACGTGCCAGAGCCGTTGTGACAGCACAGAATTCGTTTGGTTCCATCACGAAATCTGCATACAAATCGGCCATATGATCCAGAACGGAAATCCAGCTGTTCCAAACAAATGCCCATTCTTCAGATGTTTCCATTCGAATCTGGGAATTGGCTATTGCCAGAAGCTGTGTGTTTAACTTTTCTTCCACTTGCTGCTGTTCCAAAAAGGAGAACAACAGCTGACAGAATTTTTTTCCGTTGTTTGATTTGGAAAACTGCTGTTTTAACGGACGGAGCGGTGCCAATAGCTTTTGACGGAGCTGTTCTGCGGTTTCTGCTTCTCCCCCGATAAAGGGCGTATTCCATGTTTTTCCCTCGATATTCCAGCAGTAGCAATAATTTTCCAGAATAGCCATTTCTTCTGGCATACATGCAGTTAAACCGGTTTTTCCCAGACGAAGGAGCAGTTCCGTGTCCGGAAACGGCAGGCGGATCAATTCCAGCAAAGTCAGAAGATAGACCATAAGCGGTGTATAAAGCACAGACTGCTTTTCATCAAAATGACAGGGCAGGTCGTACCGTTCCATGGCGGTTTCTAAAATGCTGTGGTATTCATTCTGCTGATTGGTGAGAACAGCAATATCCCGGCAGCGCAGCGAAGGGTCAGAGGCAAGAAGGCGGCGAATAGTAGCACAGGTAAAATCTGCTTCTTCTGTCGGATCCACGGCATCCAGAATGTGCACATGCTCTGCTTTTCCGGAAAAGGTTTCCTGTTTACGAAAAGCATGTGTACTGAGCCATTGCAGATCGGCGCTCTGAAAGCGGTAGGGTGTGCTGCAAGTTTCTATCTGTACCGGAATGTGCAGCTCTGCGGCAATGCGCCGGATACGGGACAGGGTTTCGTTGACCGAAGCAAAGAGTGAAAAAGGAGATGGTTCAGTTTCTTCCGTGCGCAGTGCAAAGTAGATTTCCTTGCAGGAGGAAATCAGGACGGAAAGCATCTCGTATTCATCTTCGGTAAAGCTTTCAAATTCATCAATGAACAGTGTGTCTCCTAAAAAAGCATCCATTCCATTGGCAATTGCAGCTGCTTCTGTGAGATCACTTTCGGTATCTTTCAGATGGTGCGCATAAAGCAGATGGTCGTACTGCTGGTAAATCCGGAAAAGATCCATGGTTTTCTCTTGCAGCTGTCCATCGCAGGAACAGCAGATGTCATAGAACCGTTCCGGTGGAATACCGCTTCGGCGGAATTGGGCAAACAGCATGCCCATACCATCTATGGATATGTTGATTCGTAAATTAAAAAGTGTTCGTTTGGTTCGTGAT
>UQYK01000037.1 GCA_900545285.1 uncultured Ruminococcus sp. | reverse complement strand
TGGCTTTATGTGTCATTCTTTTTTTGTGTTGCACTTATATTGTAAATCTATCATTGAAAACGGTACACAGACCTTGAAGCTGATCGATTTCAATGCGGCCAGAATCTATAAGAAGTATTCCCCCAGAGATACAGAGTATCTGGGGACAGCGGGCTATGCCGCTCCAGAACAATACAGCGGTGTTAGCGACAGAAGAACAGATATCAAGCAGGTGGGGGAATTGATGAAAGTGATGTTGACCGGAGAAACTTCTGACAAGATTCCATACAGCGGAGCACTGGCAGATGTGATTGCAAAGTGTATTCATATTTCTCCGGACAAACGATTTCAGACTGCGGAAGCCTTGAAAAGGAGTCTGAAAAGATGAAGTACTGTAAATATTGCGGAAAAGGGCTGCACACCGCCTCCAGCTTTTGTCCGTACTGCATGAAGAGTCAGATTGCAAAACAGAGTGCGGCAATGCAGCAGAAAAAATCCAAAAACATCCGCTATCGATTTCTGGAAGCAGGCTTGCTTCTGCTGTTGTGCGCGACGATTGCTGTACTCTGTCTCTTGGTTTGGGGAAAGGAGCCGGCGGAAACTAGCTTGCCTTCGGACTCTGCGATAGACACTGTGAAATCAAGTGCCGCCACATGGACAGAACCGGCGCAGTCAACAACAGCAGCTGCAACTGTAAGCGTGGATGCAGCTGCATCCTCTGCGACGGACTTCATGGAAAATGCAAATGCTGCTGAAACTGCCGCAGCATCGGAAGCAGAAGCCAGTGCCCTTTCCATCGGCGATTATATCACGGCAGGGAAAACACGGAGTCAGATTCAAGGCTATGGCGGCTACACAGATATTGGCGGCACGATTTTAACAATAGAATCTATCACAGATCAGACTATTACGTTTTCCATTGTGCAGTACAGCGACAGTGGCTATGCTGCGGATACGGTTTCGGCAAAGCAAATTACAGCACAGTGGGTGAAAAATACAGCTGCGTTTGAGTTTTGTGATGATACCCTGGATGGAAAAGGTTATGGAACACTGTCCTATGAAAATGGAACCATTCATATTGAAACCCGGAGCAATACCAACCATCCTACAAAGCTTGTCTTAAATGAAGATCTGGTAGGAACATAACCATTTTTTCGTTTTTGGAATTGGCTTGCACTTTTTCGGATTTGGTGGTATAATATATGCATTGCAGTTTCAAATGGCAAGGCCGTTTTTGCGCTTGCCGCACATTTGAAAACAGCATTTCAAAATGGAAGGAGTTTTTATCATGTCAGATTGCAATCATCAGTGCAGTTCCTGTGCTTCCGGCGATGTCTGTCAGGAAAAAGAGCAGGATCCGCGGATTTTAAACAATACGAGGGGTGTCCGGAATGTAATTGGCGTTGTCGGCGGAAAAGGCGGTGTAGGAAAGTCTCTGGTTACCAGCCTGCTGGCCATTCAGACACGCCGTCTGGGATATGAAACAGCTGTTCTGGATGCAGATATCACCGGCCCTTCAATTCCGAAGATTTTTGGAATTCACGATCACGCACAGACCGATGATCAGAATCTGCTGCCGTATCTTGCAGCAGACGGTACAAAGGTAATGTCTCTGAATCTGCTGCTGGAGCATGAGACAGATCCGGTTTTTTGGAGAGGTCCTGTTATTTCCGGTGTTGTAAAGCAGTTCTGGGAAGAGGTTTCCTGGGGCGATGTAGATTTTATGTTTGTAGACATGCCTCCCGGGACAGGTGATGTTCCGCTGACTGTGTTCCAGAGCCTGCCGCTGGATGGCATCATTATTGTCTCTACACCTCAGTCCCTGGTATCCATGATTGTGCAGAAAGCGGTGAATATGGCACAGAAGATGAATATTCCTGTGTTGGGAATGGTAGAAAACATGCGCTTTCTCAAGTGCCCGGACTGCGGAAAGGAAATTCCGCTGTTCGGCTCTGATGCCGCAGTAGAGGATACCAATGTACCGGTTCTGGAACGTGTTCCTCTGGATCCCAAGGTAGCATCTGCCTGTGATGCCGGCACACTGGCTCAGACAGAGGTTCCGTATCTCTCCAAAACCGCAGAGATTCTGACGGCTTCTTTTGGTGAAAAGAAAAACGGATAATTTTTTCTGTTTTAAAAAGCAGAACCGCATTTTTTTCTTGAAATATAAGAAAGTGCAGAAAATCGACTGAAAATCCTTGACAAACGAATTGAAATCCGCTATACTGTAAACACAAACAGCAAAGGCGCTGTGCAGAAATGTACAATGCCTTTGCTGTTTTTTTATGATGCGGTGAGAAAAGCCGCATTTGGATCTGTGTAATAACAGATTCCAAAATCTGAAAGCAGAACTGGTACCACTGTTTTCAAGAACATCATGGAGAGGTGCTTTATTATGGATCAAACATCAATTTTGAGTTTAATCAGTGATAATGTGTATGGAATATGGTTCTTAGTCGGTGCGGCATTGGTATTCTTTATGCAGTGCGGATTTGCAATGGTTGAGGCTGGCTTTACCAGAGCAAAGAATGCCGGCAACATTATTATGAAAAATCTGATGGACTTTTGTCTGGGTACAGTGGTATTCATCCTGATCGGATTTGGTTTGCTGTGCGGAGAAGATGTGGTCGGCATTATCGGCAAGCCGGGATTTGATATCTTCTCAGATTATGCAAACTTTGACTGGTCCAGCTTTGTATTCAACCTGGTATTCTGCGCAACAGCGGCAACAATTGTTTCCGGTGCTATGGCAGAACGGACAAAGTTTATTTCCTATTGTATTTACTCTGCTGTCATTTCAGCATTGATTTATCCGGTAGAAACCCACTGGGTATGGGGCGGCGGCTGGCTGTCTCAGCTTTCTACTCCGTTCCACGATTTCGCAGGTTCCGGTGTCATCCATATGGTTGGTGGTGTTTCGGCACTGATTGGTGCTGCAATCCTCGGCCCGCGTATTGGTAAGTTCACCAAGACAAAGGACGGCAAGGTAAAGGTAAATGCCATTCCGGGGCACTCCCTGACCATCGGTGCGTTGGGCGTATTTATCCTGTGGTTTGGCTGGTATGGATTTAATGGTGCAGCTGCTACTTCAGTACCGCAGCTGGGTACCATTTTCCTGACCACAACAATTGCACCGGCGCTGGCAACTGTTTCCTGTATGATCTTTACCTGGGTCAAGTATGGAAAGCCGGATGTTTCCATGTGCCTGAATGCTTCTCTGGCTGGTCTGGTTGCGATTACTGCTGGCTGTGATGTTGTGGATGCCTTTGGTTCTGCTGTCATTGGTATTGTTGCTGGTCTGCTGGTATGCTTCGGTGTATGGTTCCTGGATCACGTTCTCCACGTAGACGATCCGGTTGGTGCGGTCGCAGTACACTGCATGAATGGCTTGTGGGGCACACTGGCAGTTGGTTTGTTTGCAACGACTTCCGTTCCGGCAAATGATGTTTATAACGGTTTGTTCTACGGCGGTGGCTTTACGGTTCTGGGTGTTCAGGCACTGGGTGTTGTCTGCATCCTGGCATGGACATCCGTGATGATTGCGCTGACCTTCTTCATCATCAAAAAGACAATCGGCCTGCGTGTTTCTGCTGAAGAAGAAGTTCTCGGTCTGGACGCAACCGAGCACAATCTGCCTTCTGCTTATGCAGACTTTATGCCGTCCACAGTTTCCATGGCTTCTGATGCCGCAGATGCTGCTGCAACCGGTGTGACCATTCCGGAATCGGAAATGATTATGAAGCCGGCAAACGGTGCAAAGGCAAAGATGACAAAGCTGGTTGTTATGTGCAACCCGGATCGCCTGGACGCATTGCAGGCAACGTTGTCTTCCATGGGTGTCAACGGTGTTACCGTAACACATGTAATGGGTTATGGTTCACAGAAGGGCAACGAGTCCTATTACCGTGGTGTCCGGACAGAGGGCACAAAGCTGCTGAAGAAAATCAAGGTCGAAGCAGTTGTGGCAAAGATTCCGCCGCAGAAGATTATCGACGCAGTCAAGAAAGTGCTCTACACCGGCAAGATCGGCGATGGCAAGATCTTTGTTTACGATGTAGAAGATGTCGTAAAGATTCGTACCGGTGAAACCGGATACGATGCTTTGCAGGATGTCTGAGCGCATCCCTCTGAGATTTAAAAAATCCAGTTCTGAAATAATCGGGTAATACCTTCTAAGAAAACGGCAGTAGCCGGAACAGAATACAGCGATTCTGAATCGTTTGCATTTCTGTTCCGGTTTTTGCCGTTTTGCAGAAATTGAAGGTGAAATTTGCATAATGAAAAATATATTTCAATCTTGGTATATTTTTATCAAAAGGGAAACAAAGAAAAGGAAACCGGAAAATGCCTCTTGCTGTTTTGCTGAAAAATATCCATGCTTTTCTATAGAATCTGCTGAAAAACAGGAAATAATCCTGTGCACTATTTACATTTTCCCGAAAGTATGTTACAATATGAACGATAGTTTGAAAAGGAAAGGATATTGATTGGCGTATGAAAAAAGAACGAATGGAAACAGATATGGAAGCGTTGTTTCAGGCAGTACTTTCCTTAAAGACAACGGAAGAATGCTATGCCTTTTTTAAAGATCTCTGTACATATCAGGAACTGAATGCATTGTCGCAGCGTCTTCAGGTGGCAAAACTATTGCACCGTGGACATGTGTTCCATGATATTGTAGCAGAAACCGGTGCGAGCACCGCTACAATCAGCCGTGTGAATCGTACTATTAAAGATGGATGCAATGGTTATCAACTAATATTTGACCGCATCTGTGACACCGCAGATGCAGAAAGTGAGGAGAATTTGAAACATGGAGAAACCTAATTTCCTACGGCGTGCGGCGGCTTTTCTGCTTAGCGGCATCATGCTGACCTCTTCAGCAGTGCTCCCTGTGGGCGCAGCCACCATTGACAAAGACAATCCTAATAACTATGATAATTTTGCCGAAGCACTGCAATTGGCGCTCTGTTTCTACGATGCCAACAAGTGCGGTGATGAAGTGGCTGAGGACGGCTATTATTCCTGGCGCGGGAATTGCCATGTGAAAGACGGGATGATTCCTTTAGTTCCCATGGAGAGCCTGGGCGGCGGAAAGGCAAATGAGGACAGCGGAAAAGGAGACGGCGGCGCCAGTGCAGCAGAGGGTCTTTATGTAGGAACCAACATGAGCCAGGCGTTTATCGATGCCAACAAGAAATACCTGGATCCGGACGGAGACGGCTGTGTCGATCTGACCGGCGGCTGGCACGATGCCGGAGACCATGTAAAGTTCGGTCTGCCGGGAAGCTACTCGGCCTCTACCGTGGGATGGGGCTATTATGAATTCCGGGATTCTTATATTGAGACCGGACTGCAAAAGCATGTGGAGGATGAACTGCGCTGGATCAATGACTATTTCCTGAAGGCCACCTTCTTAGATGATGACGGCAATGTCGTTGCATATTGCTATCAGGTGGGTGAGGGCAACAATGACCACAATTATTGGTGCGCACCGGAACTGCAGGTAGATGGCACTTATGTTGCCACTTCTTCCTGTGCTGTCAAGCGTCCGGCATACTTTGCCACTACTGAAACACCGGCATCTGATCAGACAGCTGGCGCAGCTGCTTCCCTGGCGATCAATTATCTGAACTTTAAAGATACGGATCCGGATTATGCACAGAAGTGCCTGGACTACGCCCTGGCGCTCTATGATTTTTCTGTGAAAACCCATCATGAAATCGGAGATGCCACACTGACTGTAGACAGTCTGGGCTATGACGGCGGTTTTTACACCTCCAGCTATGACTATGATGAACTGGCATGGGCAGCGGTATGGCTGTACTACTGCACAGAAAACTATGACTATATTGATGACATTATCAGCGTAGACGAAAGCGTTACCGGCGAAATGGGCGCGCATCCTTATACCGGTTACATGAAGCGGATAATCTCAGATACCGGAAACTGCTGGCAGAATATCTGGGTGCACTGCTGGGACACTGTCTGGGGCGGCGTATTTGCAAAGCTGGCTCCGGTGACCAATATTTCTCGGGACTGGTATATCTTCCGCTGGAATCTGGAGTTCTGGTCCGGACTCAGCGAAGCGGATGCCGCCAATGCCTCCTTTGATGTGCCTGTGACCAAGCACAAATATTTTGGCATGGATGATCAGCTGTGGAATACAACGATTACAGCAGACCAGATTCAGGATCTGCCGGAAACAGACGGCGCATGGATTGCCAAGTCTCCGGATGGATTTGCAGTAGTTTCTGACTACGGCAGTGCGCGTTATAATACGGCGGCCGGACTTTGTGCAATGGTTTATGCCAAGGAAACCGGTGACCTGACATTTGCAGAATGGTCAAAGGATCAGATGGAGTATATTCTGGGAGACAATCCCATGGGCTATGCCTATGAAGTGGGATATGAGAACAACTATGCAACCCATCCCCATCACAGAGCCGCTTCCTGCTCTTCTACACAGAGCATGGATGAGCCGGATCCGCAGACACATACCCTGTGGGGCGCACTGGTCGGCGGCCCGGATCTGAAGGACTATCACCACGATGTCACCAGCGACTATATTTACAATGAAGTGACGGATGACTATAACGCGGGCTTCTGCGGAGATTTGGCCGGACTCTATCATTTCTATGGCGCAAAGGGAAAGGAACTGGCAGACAAAAACGCTGTGATTCCGGATTTCAACATGTCCGAAAATGCGAAGTATGGGTATGACACGGATGAAAGCACACCTACCGGAATTTATGTAACGGCCGGAAAAGCCCAGGAGAATGATGCCGGGCTGCAAATTAAAATTGTCATTCATAACCGTACCATTGATCCGCCGCAGTTCTGTGATGATCTTCGGGTACGCTACTACTTTAATATAGACGAACTGACTGCAATCGGTGAAGATATCTCCATGGTAGAAACACGTGTGGATTATGACGCGGAAAGCGCCATGACCAACAATCAGACCAGCGCGACAATTTCTGATCCGGTAAAGTATGATGATAACGGAACCTATTATATTGAAATTGCCTGGGAACACTGCAATTTCTATGGAAGCCGGGTTTATCAGTTCGGATTGCTGAACAAGATGAATCCGACCACCTATGATACCACCTGGGATTCTTCCAATGACTACAGCTATGGTGATTTGATCAGCTTCGAGGATGACAACGATGCCGCAGCTATTACCAAAAAAATCACAGCCTATGTAGATGGTGACCTGGTTTGGGGCGTTGAGCCGGACGGAAAGACACCGGCAGTCACAACAACCACCACAGAAACAGAAAATCCTGTTTCTACGACCACAACTACATCCGTCATCGGCAGCCAGACAACAGCAGATGAAGAATTGTTGTATGGAGATGTCAATGTAGACGGAAAGGTCAATCTGGTAGATGCCGTTATGCTGAATAAGGCAGTCAGCGACACAATTACACTGAATGAACGGGGCAGAAAGAACGCGGACTGCGATGTTTCCGGTGAAATCAATGGAAACGATGCACTGATCCTGCTGCGGTTTTTGGTCAAGCTGGAAGATGTACTTCCGGTTACGCAATCCTGACCAGGCATCTTTGGATGTTCTGATTTTTACAATTTTCGATATGGATTTTGTGATAGAATAAATATCGAACAAAGGAGTTCAGAAGGTAGCAATACCGTCTGAACTCCTTTTTGCATTTTGCAGAAAAAACAGCCAGACTGAAATAGGATTTCAGAGCGGCAGGGAGGGCATATACAATGGAATATCCAAAGGTTGAATTCTTGTATTTGAATGAAGAAGACATGGTAAAGGCCGGCGTAAAAGATATGGCCGGATGTATTGAAGCCATGGAGGAAATGTTTAAGCTGATGAAGGTAGGCAACTACCGCATGGGCGGCGCAAACGGCAACTCACACGGATGTATGGTGATGTTTCCGCCTTCTTCTCCGTTTCCGGAAATGCCGGTGGACGGCCCTGACAGACGCTTTATGGCAATGCCAGCATATCTGGGCGGAAAGTTTGATATGGCAGGCATGAAGTGGTACGGTTCCAACTGTGCCAATAAGGAAAAGGGTTTGCCACGTTCTATCCTGATGCTGACATTGAATGACAAGGATACCGGCGCACCGGTTGCCTATATGTCCGCCAATATTCTTTCCGCATATCGAACCGGTGCTGTTCCGGGCGTGGGATACAAGCATTTGTCCAGACCGGATTCTAAGGTGGCTGCAATCATTGGCCCTGGCGTAATGAGCAAAACAGCGCTGGCTGCTATTATGGCAGTCCGGCCGGGAATTGAAACGGTAAAGGTAAAGGGACGCGGAAAGACTTCCCTGGAAAAGTTTATCGCCCATGTCAAGCAGGAATATCCGCAGGTCAATGTTTATGCGGTCGATACCATGGAAGAAGCAGTAAGAGATGCAGATATTGTTTCTGCCAGCACTTCGACTCCCACCGGAGATCCGGCAGAGTATCCTTACATCAAGGAATCGTGGATTAAGCCAGGGGCACTGATCAGTTCCACTGCGGCGCTCCGGTTTGATGATGACTTCATTATAAATCGTGCCAGAACCGTAACGGATAATATTAAGCTGTATGAAGCATGGGAAGAAGAGATGAAGCCCAATGCCTACAACACCGTGCCGATTCCGGCTGTGCATGTCATGGATCTGATTGCAGACGGCAAGATGCAGCCGGAGCAGGTAGACGACCTGGGAGATATTCTCATGGGACGGATTCCGGTGCATCGGAAGGACGATGAAATCATTGTGTACTCCATTGGCGGTATGCCGGTAGAGGATGTGGCATGGGGCACCATGGTTTACCGAAATGCACTGGCAAAGGGAATTGGTACGAAGCTAACACTTTGGAATACACCGCAGATGATTTAACAGACAGGAGGAGCAGACATGAGAATACAGGAACATCCGATTCTGGGAACCTACGAAAAGGGAGAGCTGGTTTCCTTTACATTTGACGGAAAGCCGTTACTGGGATATTCCGGAGAGCCGATTGCAATGGCACTGAAAAATGCCGGCGTGATGGTGCACCGCTATACCAAAAAGGAACATAAGCCGCGCGGAATTTTCTGCGCAATCGGACGCTGTACCGACTGCGTTATGGTAGTCAACGGACAGCCAAATGTGCGGACATGTATTACACCTCTGGAAGAGGGCATGGAGATTCGGACACAATATGGTGTGACAGCACAGCAGCCAGGAGGTGCAGCAAAATGATGAAGCGTTATGATATGATCATTGTGGGTGCCGGCCCGGCTGGTTTATCCGCAGCAATTGAAGCCGCAAAGCATGGAATGCATGTGGTGGTATATGATGAAAATGCAAAGCCAGGCGGACAGCTGTTCAAGCAGATTCACAAGTTTTTTGGCTCTAAGGAGCACAAGGCAAAGATCCGCGGTTTCCGGATTGGAGAAGAACTTCTGGCGGAGGCAGCTTCTCTCGGTGTAGAAGTGGTGCTGAATGCAATTGTAATTGGTATTTTCCCGGAGAAGGAAGTTACGGTTAAGGTAGAAGATCGAGTGATTCATGTAAAAGGAGATACCATCTTAATTGCGACAGGTGCCAGCGAAAATATGGTAACCTTCCCGGGCTGGACGCTCCCTGGTGTCATTGGCGCCGGTGCAGCGCAGACAATGATGAATCTCCACGGTACGCTCCCCGGAAAGCGTGTGCTCATGTTAGGCTCCGGCAATGTAGGCCTGGTTGTCAGCTTCCAGCTGATGCAGGCCGGATGTGAAGTGGTAGCTGTTGCAGACGCTGCGCCTCGTGTGGGCGGATACGGTGTCCATGCAGCAAAGGTGGCCAGATGCGGCGTGCCGTTCTACCTGTCTCATACCATTATTGCCGCAGAAGGGGACGAATTTGTAACCGGCGTGACAATTGGTGAAGTGGATCAGAACTGGCAGATTATTCCCGGTACAGAAAAGCATTTTGATGTGGATACCATTTGCCTGGCAGTTGGCCTTTCGCCAATGTCCAAGCTGTGTGATATGGCCGGATGTGCCATGGAGGATAATCCGGCAAAGGCAGGATTTGTTCCGATTGTGGATGAATACGGAGAAACCTCTGTTCCCGGCATTTATGCTGCCGGAGACGTCTCCGGTATTGAAGAGGCATCCAGCGCAATGATTGAAGGCAGAATTGCCGGAATTATGGCATCTGCAAGACTGGGATATCTTTCCGAAGAGGAGGCCAAGGCAGAAGCTGCAGAACAGGAAGCAGCACTTTCCGGCCTGCGGCAGGGGATGTTTGCACCAGGTATGCGCGGAAAGCAGATTACGGAAACCGAAGAAGGCGTTGAAATCTCGCAAAACCTGTTGAAACACGGCTTTGTAGCAGAAGAAGAAATTGAGCGCTTTCCGGGTGTGACACACCATGCCGGAATCCATCCGGTAATGGAGTGTACCCAGAATATTCCGTGCAATCCGTGTCAGGATGCGTGTCCGAAGCACTGTATTCGGATTGGCAGCAATATTACGGCACTGCCGTCAATTGATCCGGAAAAAACATGCACCGGATGCGGTATGTGCGTGGCCTCCTGCTCCGGTCAGGCGATCTTTTTGGTCAATGAGGACTGCGGCGACGGATCAGCCGAAATTACACTGCCCTATGAATTTTTGCCCCTGCCGAAAAAGGGCGATAAGGGTATCGCGCTAAATCGGAAGGGTGATAAGGTCTGTGCCGCAGAAGTGGTAAATGTGCGCAGTGCAAAGGCGTTCGACCACACCAATCTGCTTACAATGAAAGTGCCGAAAGAATATGCCATGAAAGCAAGATTTTTTCGGGAGGAGGAAACAGCATGAATGACAGAAACCGTGAACTGAAACCGTTTGTTCCTCAGCCGGATGATGATATGATTGTCTGCCGCTGTGAGGAAATCACAAAGGGAGAAATTCGCCGTGCAGTTCATGACGGCATGTTTACATTAACAGAAATTCGCCGCTATCTGCGGACTGGAATGGGGCTTTGTCAGGGACAGACCTGTACAAAACTGGTAAAGGGAATCATGGCACGGGAACTGGGTGTGCGCCCTAATATGCTCGGCCCTGCAACTGGCAGAGCGCCCATGCGTCCAATTGAAATGCAAGTTCTGGCGAAAGATAAGGAGGAGACAAAATGAATGCAGAAGTCATTATTGTCGGCGGTGGCATCATTGGATGCGCTGCTGCATATAACCTTGCAAAAAATGGTGTCTCTGTCCTGGTGCTGGAAGGCAGCGACAATATCGGAAACGGAGGTTCCACCCGGAACGGCGGCGGCGTGCGGCAGTCCGGCCGTGACCCTAGAGAATTGCCTTTGGTGATGTACTCCATTGAGCATATCTGGCCCCATTTGTCGGATATGCTGGATACCAATGTAGAGTATTATCAGGAAGGAAACCTGCGTCTCGGAAGCACACCCCAGCATCAGAAAATCCTGGAAGGTCTGGCAAAGAGTGCAGCTTCCTGCGGTGTGGATGTGCGAATGATCTCCGGTGATGAGGCAAGACGAATCAATCCTTATTTGTCAGATGCTGTTACTTGTGCCAGCTGGTGCCCCACTGATGGCCACGCCAATCCGCTGATGGCCACTATGGGTTACTATAAAATGGCACGGCGGCTGGGTGCGCATTTCATTTCCGGTGAAAAAGTTGTGGAACTGCGAAAGATCAAGGGCGCCGTCCGGCAGGTTGTCACAGAATCTGGCAATGTGTATGAAGGCGATAAGATCATTCTGGCGGCAGGCTATGAAAGCCGGTTTATTGCTTCTACCGTGGGAATCGATGTGCCCATGCAGCCGGTACTGCTGGAAACGCTGGTTACAGAAGCCGTTGGCCCGATGTTCTGGCAGATGCTGGGTACCGCAGACGCAGACTTCTACGGACACCAGACCGAGCACGGTTCGTTTGTCTTTGGCCTGAATTCCGGTCTGGAACCGTTTGCAAAGCCGGGAAAGCCCCTTTCCTCCAGCATTGCCGCTTCCGCTGCATGCCGCGGCATCATGCATTATTTCCCGGATTTGTCCAATATTAAAGTGGTTCGTACCTGGGCCGGCTGGATGGATGCCTGTGCAGATCATGTGCCGGTAATCAGCAAGGTGGAAGAGGTGCCGGGTCTGATTCTGGCCTGCGGCTTTACTGGTCACGGATTCGGCATTTCCCCGGCAGTAGGCCTGGTTCTGGCACAGCTGGCAATGGAACAGGAAACAGCAGTGGATTTAAGTGCGCTGCGGTATGACCGTTTTCAGTAAGTTTACAGGCTGTACGGAACCACGTTCCGATTTATACAATTTTTTTGATAAAATGTTTGCTATAATAAAATGCAGAAAGACAAAGATGTCGAATTTCAGCAGAAATTCGGCATCTTTCTTTTTTGCAGAATGTTATAAACCTTGGGAGGAATTTGACAATGAAATTATCCAGAGTGGAGATTATTACAGGAATCTCAAAAATTGAACCGCTGAAAAAGGCACTGGGAAAGTTCCACATCACCGGCATGACAGTATATCAGGTTTTGGGATGTGGTGTGCAGCACGGCACACAGGAATTTGAAGTGGCGGAGAAAAATCAGGAGATCAGCCTGCTGCCCAAAGAAGTGGTTATGATTGTGCTGCCGACAGAAGAGCTGGACGGCCTGCTGGAATTTGTAAAGAAGGAATTGTATACCGGGCACATCGGAGACGGCAAAATATTTGTATCGGATGTCACCAATGTGGTACGGGTTCGTACCGGGGAAGAGGGAATTGATGCCCTGATGTACGGAGAAAAATAAGTGTGTAAAATCCGCTGCAAATTTTCAGAAGATTGAGAAAAGAGTTGAATCGTGATGCAAGAAAAAAAATTAGGCTTGCCCAGCATTGTGGCAACTGGCGTGGGACTGATTATTGCGACAAGCTGTCTGCTTTCCATCGGGCAGGGTGCTTCTGCCATTGGACTGCCGTTTATCATTACCATGGCGATTGCCTGTGCCTTTAATATTCTGACGGCATTTTCTATTTGCGAGCTGAACGCATTGATGCCCAATCTGACCGGCGGCATGGCGCAGTACACCCTGGCATGTTTTGGCCCCTTTGTTTCCATTGTAATTACAGTAGGCGGCTATCTCACATGTCAGACGATTATGGGCAGTTCTGAGGCTGCAATGTTCGGCAACACCCTGAGCAGTGTGCTGACCGGTGTGCCGATTCCCGGTTCTGTTTACTCCGTTGTGTTAATTTTGCTCTTGCTGGGGCTGAATCTTTTTGGAGTAGATATGTTCGCAAAGGTACAAAACATCGTTGCCTACGGATTGATCGGCTCATTGCTGTTCCTCGGCATTATGGGCGCTTTGAAGTTGGGAACGGGTGAAGTTGTGGAACAGCCGGCTGTTCTTTCCTCTAAGCCGGGAGATGTGTTCTCTCTGCTGGGACTGGCCTTCTTTCTGTTCATTGGTGTGGAATTTATCGTTCCAATTTCCGCACAGGTAAAAAATTCGCGAAAAAAGGTACCGCTGGGCATGGTAATCAGCTTGCTGGCAATCCTGGTGATGCAGATTTTTGTTGTCATCGGATTTAGCCATTATACGCCGTGGGATGAACTTCGCGTAAGCACAGTGCCCCATATTTTGTATGGCTCTTTGCTCTACGGCAAGGTGGGTACCGTCTGGATGACTGTGATCTCGCTGCTGGCGGTAATCAGTACGCTGAACACCGCGATGTTTTCCATTGCGCAGATTTGTTCTGGCATGGCGAAAATTCAGCTGCTGCCGTCTGTGTTTATGCGGAAAAACAAGTGCGGAACTCCGTATGTCGGATTGTTTCTGGTTGCGGCCGTAATGATTCTGATCAATGTCACTGGCTTGTCTACCAGCGATCAGCTGACATTCCTGATTCTGACCGGATGCACCTTCTGGATTTTCTCCTACATCATTCTGCACTGTGATGTGCTGATTCTCCGGAAGCGTCTGCCAAGGGCACCGCGTACCTTTAAGCTGCCCCTGGGGCCGGTGATTCCCATTGTGGGCATTATCGGAAACGCCTTTATGATTTATAACATTGATTCTGATTGGGAAGTCAAGAAGCGGATCTATTTGATCTTTGTGATTACTCTTGCAATTCTGTCCGTTTATGCGGTAATCTGGATTAAATGCGTCATGAAGCGACCCATGTTCCGGGCATACCAGATCAAAGAGGTTATGGCGATGGAATCGGATTTGTATCAGATTCACCATAACCCGGATGTGGCCAAAAAGCTGCACCTGCATGCTAAACCTGAAATTAAGAGTCTCCCGGCAGACGTAAATACCGGAACGCGTCCGGAATCGTAAGCAAACCGCGAACGTTCCAAGCGCACATATCAAAAAGTCGTTTTTCATTGAGTTCCTTATGAAAGACGGCTTTTTTTCTTTTCAAAACAAGAAAAAATGGATTTTTTTCCGTTGGCGCTTGCAATTTCCTTCAAACTGTATTATAATGAAATTCTGCTGAAAAACGTGACAGCAAATGGTATCAAAACGATTTCAGCGCAGAAATTGCAGATGAAGGGGGAAGCAGAGTGGAACCGCTGGTATATATGACACCCAAACAGCCTTTCTTTGTAACTGCTTCAGAATCTTATATCAAATACGTTATGAACCGCTTTGGCATCGTGCATTTTTATCAGTGCCGGACGGGGAAGGAGCCGCGTTATGCGGTTCCGGATGGCTGTGTGGATATGGTTTTTTGCTGCAATCCGTCCCATCCCAGCGCGGATATCTGCGGTACGGTGCTGTCACCGCAGGCGGTGCTTTTGGAATCCGACAGCTGTTATTTTGGCGTGCGTTTTCTGCCGGGATATAACCCGATTCTGGGGACAGCGCATGCGGTTCATGATCTGGTCAACCAGAGAGTGCCATTTTCTGCCCTGATTCAGGACGAACGGATGTTCGAAAATATCTGCGCCACCACTGATTTTCGAAAGCAGATTTCTGCATTTATGCATTCCTATATGAAAATTTACCGCCGGGTTTCGCCCCTGGAGAACAGCCACTTGCTTGTGCTGCATTCTGCCAATCAGCTGTTTCGGACGGCCGGACGCGTTTCGATTGAAAGCCTGGCCGAAGAGACTGGCTATACGCCGCGGTATCTAGATCGCAGCTTTCGGGAAGAAACCGGACTCAGCCCCAAACAGCTGGCAAAGATTGTTCGGTTTCAAACAGCAGTTTCAGCGCTGAATGCTCCCAACGGCCGGAATCTGACGGAAATTGCAATGGATCTGGGGTATTATGATCAGTCTCATTTTGTCCATGATTTCAAGGCATTCACCGGGCTGACACCCAAAAAATATGAGGCGCTGCTCCGTGCAGATGCGTATGATCAAAAGCTGCAAATTCTGCCGGCAAACATTCCGCTTTACGGATGACCGGCAATACCAAAAAAAGAAAGCGTATGAAAAATGGTTTTGCGATAGGATACCATTTTTCATACGCTTTCTTGGTATTTTAGCATCAGTGGAGGGAATGCTCTGTTTTCTGATTTTGATTCTGGTTTAATTTCCGGCGGAGATAGCCTTCTCGGACACCATACTTGCTGACATAGACAGATTTACACTCGGTGAGATCCAGCAGTGCGTCCAGAATGAGAAGTCCTGGATAAATGGGGAACAGCCGATCCGGACAGTTCTGTAAAAGCAGGTTTCTGGCATCTGTATCTCGTTTCCAGAGGGCCTTCTCCAATGTGCGGATCTGCGCCAGTGTAATGACACGTTGTGATTCCGGAAGATCCTGCTGTGCCTGAACCAGTGCCAGCAGTGTTCGCGCTGTTCCGCCGATTCCGCAGAGATGGGGAAAAGCAGGGAGCCGATGCAGCTTCCGTTTGCGGAATGTCTTATGAATTTTTCCCAGCATGGCTTCTTTTTCTTTTTGCTTCGGGAAAATTTTTTCCACATAAGCCTGCGCCAGATTCAGAGAGCCGATGGGAAGGCTTTCAATCAAACCAGGGCCGTCATGGGCAAAGGTGACAATTTCCGTGCTGCCGCCGCCAATGTCGAACAGAAGTCCATTTTCCAGGGGCGCTTCGTGCAGTACGCCGTAATAATCCAGGTAAGCCTCGGCCTGTCCGGACAGCACATCTACGGAGAATCCGGTTACCATAAAAATCTGATCCACTGCTTCCTGTGTATTCTGAACATTGCGCAGAGAGGCGGTCGCAAAGACGTATGTTTCTGCAATGCCGTCAAACAGGGCGATCAGTGACCGGCATTGCAGAAGGGTGTCACAGGCTTTCCGGATGCCTTCCGGCTGAAGAAAGCCGTCTGTTACATATCCGGCTAGTCCGATGGTGTATTTTTGTGAAAAAACCGGACTGAAATTGTCCCCGTCTGTGAGGTAAACTGCCAGACGGACAGTGTTGGATCCGATGTCAATGACTGCGTATTTCATAGTGGATTCTCCTGATCTGATAATAAAGCAGGTTTGTTATATTTTATTTTGCTGAACGCAAAGCGGAATGCAGAAAAAACCTGCTGTGTAATTTCTTTGATGCATATTTATTATATAACAAAATATACTATTTATACAAGGGCGGTTCTTCGAAGATGATGTTAAATTCCGGTTAATTATCGAAGATTTATGCGTTAACGAAAAAATAACATATATTTTACATCATTGCGGTGTTGAAAAATATGAAAATCTTTTATAATAGAATCAGAACATGTTGTGCCAAAATCTATGCAGATATGGTCGAAAACGGGTGAATTACCAGATTTTTTCTGTCGCAGACAGAGGAAAATTTTAAGTTTTTATAAATGCAGTACACTGCATAACAAGTGGAGGAATGGATATGAAGTCGAAATGCTATGACAACCGGGAACTTTCCTGGTTAAAATTTAATCAGCGCGTCTTGGAAGAAGCGCAGGATGAACAGAATCCGCTTTGTGAACGGCTTTCTTTTTTGTCTATTTTCCAGAGCAATCTGGATGAATTTTTTATGGTTCGATGCGGCTCCTTGTACGATCAGATGTGTGAGGATCCCCAGTTCCGGGAAAATAAAACCAACATGACCTGCAAGGAACAGCTGACGGCGATTTATGCCAGAGTCCGGGAACTGTTGCGGGAAAAAGACCGCACCTATGACGATCTGCGGGCAGAGCTTAGCATGCAGGGCGTGGATATCGTAGATTTTCACACCATTACACTGGAAGAGGCTGCCTGGTTGGAAGCATATTTCAAGGCAGAAATTGAGCCGCTTCTGTCACCGCAGATTATCGGCAAAAAGCAGCCGTTTCCGTTTTTGCAGAATAAAGCCATCTATGCCGTGGTAGTTCTGGAGAAAAAAGGAACACAGAAGCTGGGAATCGTGCCTTGCAGCAGCGGCGTATTCCCGAAGATTGTCTCATTGCCTACGGGTAAGAATCGTTTTATCCTGGTGGAAGAACTGATTCTCCATTTTGCCCCGGAGATTTTCTCCCGTCACACCATCAAGAGCAAGTCTTTGATTCGCATGGTGCGCAATGCGGATATTGAGCCGGATGAGCGGATTGAAGAAGAGGTGGACTATCGGGAAGCAATGGAACAGCTGATTCGGGAGCGCCGGAAGCTCTGCCCCATTAAGCTGGAGTTCTCCCGTCTGATGGACACTGCCGTCATTCAGACATTGTGCAAGTATCTGAATCTGACAGAGGGTCAGGTATTCTACTCAGAAGCTCCCCTGAACCTCTCTGTATTGTCTGTGGTAAGAGACATGCTGCGGCATAATAAATGCCTTTTCTATCAGCGCCGCGTGCCGCAGAGACCGGCGTGGCGTGACCTGTCTAAGCGCATGATTGAACAGGTGGAGGAACAGGATCGTTTCCTGACTTTTCCCTATGAGAGCATTCGTCCGTTCCTGACCCTGTTAAATGAAGCCGGAAAGGATCCACAGGTTGTTTCTATTAAAATGACATTGTATCGCGTGGCTTCGAACAGCAAGATTGTAGAAGCGCTGATTGAAGCCGCTGAAAACGGAAAAGATGTTGTGGTATTGGTTGAACTCCGCGCACGTTTTGATGAGGAGAACAACATCGAATGGTCTCGTCGCCTGGAAGATGCCGGATGCCGGATCATCTATGGCCTGGATAATCTGAAGGTGCACAGCAAGCTCTGCCTGATTACCAAAAAAGTGGGAACGGAAATCTCCTACATTACACAGGTGGGAACCGGAAACTACAACGAGAAAACCTCTGCCATTTATACAGACTATTCTCTCATGACGGCCAATCACGAAATTGGCCTGGAAGCCAATCGGGTATTTCATGCCCTGTGTCTGGGGCAGACTGTTGAGCATACAGAACACTTGCTGGTTGCACCGAAGTGCCTGCAAAATAAGCTGGCAGACATGATTGATGAACAGACAAACCTGGCATTAAAGGGTGAGCCGGCGTATATCGGAATTAAGATCAACTCGCTGACAGATAAATATTTGATTGAAAAGCTGATTGAAGCTTCAAAGGCTGGCGTAAAAATCGAAATGATCATCCGCGGAATCAGCTGCCTGATTGCTGGTGTGCCGGGAGAGACAGAAAATATCTCTATCCGCAGCATTGTCGGACGCTTTTTGGAGCACACACGAATTTATATTTTCGGTGCTCACGAAAACTGCAAGGTATATATTGCATCTGCGGACTGGATGACGCGTAATACACGGCGGCGCGTGGAAGTTGCTGCACCGATCTATGATGCTTCCATCAAACAGCGGATTCTGGATATGTTTGATGTCATGATGACGGATAATGTAAAGGCACGGGTACAGCAGCCGGACGGCTCCTATATCCGGGAACCTGCAACTGAACCGCAAATCAATGCACAGGAATACTTCTATGAGGCGGCTTATACAGCGCTGGAAGAAACAGCGGAAGCAGAAGAAGTAACAGAAGAATCGCAGAATTGACAAAAATAACCGTTTGTGTTATACTATAAGAAACGCTGGTGCGGCATGCCGAAAGGTGTTGCTGCACTTTTTTATAAGGTGGTCGATAGAAATGGAACATGTAACAAAAGCAAGGACGCTGTTTCAAAAGGGATATAATTGTGCACAGTCAGTGGCAGGAGCATTTCACGAAGAAATGGGGGTATCGCTGGAAACTGCGGTGCGTATGGCTTCTGCCTTTGGCGGCGGAATGGGTGGTCAGAGGGAAACCTGTGGTGCAGTGACAGGAATGTATCTGGTTCTGGGGATGCTGGACGGTTACGATAATCCTTCCGAATATGATGGAAAAAAAGCGTTGTATGCACAGGTACGGGAGTTGACTGAAAAATTCCGGCAGGTGCACCAGACTGTTTGCTGCCGGGAACTGTTGCGGGATCTTCCCGGAAAACTGAAACAGGATCCGCTGCCACGGACAGAAGCATATTATAGGGTGCGTCCGTGTGTACGTTTTGTAGAGACAGCAGCTTCTATTTTAGACGAATGGTTGGAAGAAAGGAATGTTCCGGTATTATGACATCTTATTTTGGCGATGTGTTACAACAATATATGCAGCAAAACAGCCTGCGTTCCGTTGATTTTTGTACGCTGCTGCGAATCAGCAAATCCTATTTCAGTGATAGATTTACAATATAAGTGCAACACAAAAAAAGAATGACACATAAAGCCACT
>UQYK01000036.1 GCA_900545285.1 uncultured Ruminococcus sp. | reverse complement strand
GACCACCGAGATCTACACTCTTTCCCTACACGACGCTCTTCCGATCTGCGCATAATGTCCGGCATCCAGGAATTTCTTCCGGGCGCGCATCATAACCGCATTATCTCCGGGATTTTTTGCATGCTTCCGGTTTGCCGGCAACAGGTTCACATAACCGCTCTTGGCCATGTCAAAGCTGTGACCCTTGGTACAGCTCCAACAACGGCCCCGATGCTGCATAAAGGAACCGCATACCGGACACTTCCAAACACTCATGCCTTTTCATCTCCTACCCAAAACTCTGCCGGATTTTTCCCGGCATTTCTTATGATCTGCACACGAGGAAGCGCTTTCTGTATCTGACCGGCCAGAATCTCCGCTGCAAAGCGCTCTGTTCCATAATGGCCGCAGTCAAACAGTGCCATGTTTTCAAATTCTGCGGCGTACCACCGATCATGCTTGATGTCTCCGGTAATCAACGCATCACAGCCCCTGGCAGATGCCAGTTCCAGCATAGAAGCCGCCGAGCCGGAACAGTAAGCAATTTTCCGGATGGGAACCGCCTTTGCAGAATACCGCACCGTTCCGAACGTCTTTTCCAGAACGCCGGCCAATGCGCACGGTGTCCATTCCTGTGTGCTGACATCAATCCAGCCAAAACCTCTGCCGTCTGTCCAGGAAGGTTCCAGCACGCTCTGCTGATTTGCCAGAGACAGCGGTTCTTTCAACAGCGCATGGGCATAGGCATTGAGACCTTCCGGCGCAATGTCCAATGGGGTATGCACACAAATTGCCGCAATGCCATGGGCTGCCAGCTGGTAAACCGGGTGGTTCTGCGGCAGCGCTTTCAGCGGAGAAAAAATGACCGGATGATGCGCCACAATCAGCTGCACCTGCTGCTGCACTGCCTGGGTGATCACTTCTTCTGAAATATCCAGCGTTGTAAGGATGCGCTCTGCCGGATGTGTCATGCTTCCCACCAGAAGTCCGGAATTGTCCCAGGACTCCTGTGAGGCAAACGGCGCAAACCCATCTATAATATCATATACTTCCTGTACCGTCAGCATAATGCTTCTCCTTTCCCATTGTGTTCCATTTGCAGTCTGGTTTCTATTTCCTGCGACAATGCTGCCCACGTTTCCGATTCTGTGCGGCCGGCCCGATGCAGCTGCTGTGCCAGTTTCTGAAAACGCTGCTGTTTCCAGGCGGCATAGCGCCGCACCGTTTCTGACTGCCATTTGACACAGCCGATTTCCAGTTCCAGCGGTGTCAGCGACACGGGAGATTCTGCCGCACTAACGCTCATCACCACATAGAACTTTTCCCCTTCCTGCACAATTTCCTCTGTCCAGAAAAAGCACTGCTGCACCAGCCACTGCCGGAGCACCGGTATTTTCGTCATGGGCTGTAGAATGAAATGCACCTGCCGCCGCCAGGGACAATTTTCCAGAATATGGAGAATTGTCTCGCTTCCCATTCCGGCGATCACCACATCTGTGATATCTCCCGGCTGAATCTGCTCCAATCCATCACAGAGATGCAGTTCAGCACGTGACAGCACACCGGCTTCCGTCAGAGTACGCCGCGCTGCTTCCAGCGGCCCGGCGTGGATATCTGTAGCAACGGCACGAGTACACCGATTCTGCCGCAGCAGCTCTGCCGGCAAATAGGCGTGATCTGTTCCCACATCGCAGATCACACCGCCCGGTGTCACCTGCGCCGCACAGGCAGCAAGACGTTTTGTCAGCATCATTGCATTTCATTCCTTTCTAAGTCCAGTCTGGCGCAAACAAAAATTGCTCCGCCGGGAACTACCACCAGGGCGGCAGAATTCACACGGGGGAGCAATTCCTTAATCATCAAAATGTTACTGTGCATCGCCGGCTGCGATCTGCTTGTTCAGTTCTTCCAGCAGTTCGTCCGGATCAATACCGTGCACCATGCAGGCTTCTTCTACGGTTTCACCGCGGGAAGCCGGACAGCCCAGGCAGTGCATACCGATTGCCATAAACAGCGGAGCTGTCTGCGGCGCAATGTCCAGAATATCACCGATGATGGTTTCCTTTGTAATCGTTGCCATATTCTAACACCTCCTGTCTGTGCATCATACAGCAATTGCTGCACCTCTGCAAAAAGACGCCGCACCTTTTTCCGGTACAGACATCCGAAAATAGCGTACCCGAAAACCGGTACCGCTATGCAGACAAAAAGAATCTCTCAGCATCACAAAAAAGATGCTTTTATGCAGTCCGGAGACTGCGGAGCCGTATCCTCTCGAAGTGTGGGTTTATGCCTCTTCCTTCATCTTGGCATAGCAAGCACTGCAATAGATCGGACGGCCTTCACGAGGCTGGAACGGTACTCTTGCTTCGCCGCCGCAAGAATCGCAGATAGCAGTAAACATTTCGCGCTCCGGTCTTGTATTGCCGCGCTTTGCATCACGGCAAGCCTTGCAGCGCTTCGGCTCATTGACAAAGCCTCTTTCTGCGAAAAATTCCTGCTCACCAGCAGTAAAAACAAATTCTGCGCCGCAATCCTTGCATACCAAAGTCTTATCTTCGTACATAGTGTAACCTTACCTTTCTCGAGGAAAGCATCTGTGCTCCTCGTGCCGGGCAAAACCGGCAAATACATTTCTCTTGTTCTGCCGTTTTACCGCCACGCTGTGCAGGAAAAAAGCAGAAATCCCGGTGCAATTACATTGACTCACCTGCCGCAGCACGAAGCTTGCGCCTGGCCCGCTGCAATGCATTATCCACTGATTTGACAGAGATGTTCAGTTTCTGCGCAGCCTGTTCATAAGACAGACCGCTGTAAATCAGCATGCAAACCTGATATTCCCGCCGGGAAAGGCGGCTCACCATAGTACAGATCATCGCGGTTGATTGAATCCGGCTCTGCGCTGCAAAGTCCGGCAAATCCGCCGGATCCTCCACCTGTGAAAGCGGCGGTACATCGGACGCACCCACAGGCAGCGGCAGATTACGGCATCGCCGCAATGCAGAAATCATATGATTTGTGATACAGCGCACTGCAAATGCAGAAAACGAAGCACCACGCTTCGGATCATACCGGCACACGGCTGAAATCAAGCCTAAAAAGCCTTCCTGTGCCAGATCCTCCGCCTCTGTCTGTCCCTGAAACTGTCTCACCTGATTCCACACGAATCCGGTATACCGCAAAATCAAGGACTCCATCGCCTGACGGTTTTGCTGGGCAAGAAGAACCAGTTTCTCATCCGGTACAGTTTCATAGCACTCCGGGTTCAACACACATTCCCCTATCAATCCCGAAAATTTTCAGTTTGCCATTGCTCAGGAAGTGCAGCAATTTCTGCTGCACTTTTATTATTATATCGGAAAAGCACCAAAATGTCAATATGAATCCAATTAAAACTTCTGATGCCGGGGAAAACTGGCATTTCGCCCAGTTTTTCCATCTGTTTTTCAAGCATATCGCACAGTTTTACAACCGTGCACACCTGCAAAAGCAAACGCACATTTCATCTGTCAAAAATAGAAAAAGTTCCTGCATGCGGACATACAGGAACTTTGTTTTTTAAATGACTGTATTTTACTTACGATCCAGGATGTTGAAAATTGCCATCAGATCCGGATCAACACCGGAATCCTGCTGGGGCTTCGGCTGTGCCTGTGCCGCCTGCTGCGGTGCTGCGCTGCCGCTTGACTTTACGTCCTGAATCAGGGGATTGTCCACCGGAATCGGCTCTTCTTCTGCCTTCGGTGCATCCGGATCTTCCATATCAAATCCAGCTGCAATTACAGTGATAGTCATCTCATCCTGCATATCTTCCTTGAATGCAGTACCGAAAATGAACTCGACATCTTCTGCTGCCTTGTCGGTGATCATCTTGGTTGCAATATCCACATCGGAGGAGAGAATGTCTTCGCTCATTGCAATGTTGATCAACAGGCGCTTTGCACCGGCAATAGAAGTTTCCAGCAGGGGGCTTGCGATAACTGCATTGGCTGCTTCCTTGGCCTTGTCCTTTCCGGAACCGTGACCAATTGCCATGTGCGCATAACCGGCACCCTTCATAATTGTAGAAACATCGGCGAAGTCCAGGTTGATGTAACCCTCTTCAACGATCAGATCCGAGATGCTCTTGACGCCGGTCTTGAGCACGTCATCTGCCAGTGCGAAGGATTCCCGCATGGTCAGCGGCTTGTCCAGACCTTCCAGCAGCTTTTCATTCGGAATAACAATCAGAGAATCTACATACTTCCGCAGTTCGGTGATGCCTTTTTCTGCCTGAATCATTTTCTGTTCCCGTTCAAAAGCAAACGGCTTTGTTACAACAGCAACTGTCAGGATTCCGGCCTCCTGTGCCAGACGTGCCACAACCGGAGCTGCACCGGTACCAGTACCGCCGCCCATGCCGGCAGTGATAAATACCATGTCTGCACCCTTCAGTGCTGCCTCAATTTCATCTTTGTTTTCTTCTGCGCTCTGCTGGCCGACTTCCGGCTTATTTCCGGCGCCGCGGCCCTTTGTGAGCTTTGCACCAATCTGAATTTTAGTGGTTGCCTTTGAATTATTCAGTGCCTTTGCATCTGTGTTTACCGCAATATACTCGATATCATTTACATCAGAAGATGCCATACAATTCAATGCGTTTCCGCCGCCGCCGCCGACACCAATCACTTTGATATTTACATCGGGATCGAACGCATCTTCATAGATAAAATCAGTCATCTCAACATTTCCTCCTACAAGAACTTCTATCACAAGCTGCATATTACCTGTGTTATCTTCCGCCGCAGCGGACTAAATCTCTGGAAATACACTTATTATTTTAACACATTTCTGCAACCATTGCAAGCCTTTTTTTCAAATAAATCATGTTTTTCTTTTTCCCACAAGATTAACGGGGAAAAATCGTGAATTTTTCATGATTCTATACAGTTTTTCTACAATTATGCACAATTTCGGCTTTTACTGCCAGTCATTCGCCACCGTAGTTTCTGTTGTGGTGGTTGTAGAAACCGGCTGGCCGTTCTCATCTGTTTCCACAACCAGCTGGCCGTTTTCATCGGTTACGGTTGTTACAATCGGTGCAGTGGTCTGCTTTTCCACCGCATCCTTTTCCCGATAAGAACACTGGTGATCTCCCACCATGGAGAGATACCCCACCTTGTCCGAAGGAAGCTGCGCAAGCACAGCCTCTGCCAAGGTAATTTTATATTCCATCTCGCTCCAATTTCCCATGGAAAATACAATCCGGTTGTCAAACGTCAGCTGGATATCATACTTATCCTTGATATCCACTGCGGTAATGGGACAATCTAAGCCCTTTGCAATCTGTTCGGAAAGTGTCTGGAAAATCTTATCCTTCTGGCTGTCCTTTGAAGCCAGCGCCTGCCCCGGTTCCCGGGTACTGGGATCAAACCCGGTAATGGTCGGAAGGGATTCCACCGTTTCCGGCCCGTTTTTCAGGATTTTTCCGGCAGCGCTCACCTGGAGCGTACCGCTGTCATCCACAAGGTTAAACGCCGCCTTGCTGGGCGTTACGGAAATAACCAGCACGCTGGGAAATTCTTTTTTAACAGTAACGCTGTCCACAAATACCAGGCGATCCAGAATATTCTTCTGGACATCCGCCCGTTTCAGACGCATCATATTGTCTCCGGTGTGCACACCGGAAGCCTGGGCGATTTCTTCTGCCGTATAATCCGGCGCGTCTCCGTCAATCTCAATTGTATCAATATTGAAAAATACAGTCATGGACAATGCCACACCGACTCCGATTACCAATGCTGATACCAACAGACCATACAGCGGCCGCATCCGATTGCGGCGGCGTTTTCGTCTGGCACTGGTATCCCGCTGGATTTCCGTTTTTTCCACATCCTGCATGACTGTATATTCCCTCCTCTGTACAGCATTCCTTCGCTGTAAGTTTTTATAGTTCCCCGGAGCCGCCGGTTTCCATGCGGACAATCCGGCCGCCCACGCCGCGGAGTACCTGCTCTATGGCCTCATAGCCCCGGTCAATATAACAGATGCGGCGCACCTCCGTGGTGCCGGATGCCGCAAGCCCGGCCAGAACCATTGCTGCACCGCCGCGCAGATCTGTGGCGGTGACACATGCACCGCTCAGACTGCGTACACCTGTCACCACGGCGGTTCGGCCGGAAACATGGATCTTTGCCCCCATTTTCACCAGTGCATCCACATGGCGATAGCGGCAGGCAAAAATATTTTCCTCCAGGACGCTCACCCCATCTGCCAGACTGAGCATTGCCATGAAAATTGCCTGGGCATCCGTAGGAAATCCCGGATGGGGCATTGTCCGGATAGAAGCAACCGACCGAAGCCGCCGGGGCGCCAGCAGATGCAGCCGATCCGGTTCCGGATAAATCCGGCAGCCCATCTGTTCCAGCACCGGAAGCATATTATCCATTGGCGAGGCATCCGTTCCCCGCAGGCAGACTGTGCCGCCAGTAATTGCCGCCGCTCCCAGATACGTGATGCCGGCAATCCGATCCGGCATAATGGAATAGCTGCATCCCCGGAGCTGTTTCACACCGCTGATCACCATGGTTCCGGCGCCGTCTCCGGAAATATCTGCGCCGCAGCTGCGGAGAAATGCCGCCAGGTCGCAAATTTCCGGCTCCTTTGCCGCATTGTGCAGCACGGTTCGCCCTTTTGCCAGAACAGCCGCCAGCATGACATTTTCTGTAGCTCCCACTGACGGAAACGGCAGATGAATTACAGCGCCGTGCAGTCCCTCCGGAGCAGAGCAGTCCAGCTGCCCGTCATGAATCAGAAAACGCGCTCCCATCTGGCGGAGCGCTTCCAGATGCATGTCAATCGGTCGCGGCCCCAGTTCACATCCGCCCGGATAGGAGACGTGACAGGAACCCGTTCGTCCCAGCACTGCGCCCAGAAATATAATGGAAGAGCGCATTTCCTGCATCAGCGCTTCCGGAATGGTATCTGTCCGCAGATTCTGCATTTGCAGCGTCACTGTATGTTCCGCAATGCGGCAGCGGCAGCCCAAATGCGTCAAAATGCGGCAGGCGGCAAAAACGTCCGTCAGTCTGGGACAATTTTCCAGAACGGTTCTGCCGTCACAAAGCAGCGCGCCTGCCAGAATCGGCAGCGCACTGTTTTTGGCACCATGTAATGTAATCTCACCCTCCAGCGGAACGCCGCCTTCAATCACCAGTTTTTGCAATCCGCATCACCTCTTTTTATTTTCAGTGTATGCAGTTTTGACAAAATCGGTGCAGCGGTGACAACGTCCGATCAGTTCTTTTTAGAAGTGAGCGATTTCACCACGTTCCAGATCCGTTCCTCCGTATCTGCAATGGCAAGCTTTTTGGCATTACTGCCCATCTCTGCCAGCTTTTCCGGCTGCTGATACAGGCGTTCCACTTCCTGAATGATGCGTTCCGGTGAAGCGTCCTTTTGTTCAATGACAATTGCCGCATTGGCATCTCCCAGCACATTGGCATTGTGCAGCTGGTGATTTCCAGTGACAATGGGAGACGGAATCAGAATCGATCCCCGGCCGACTGCTTCCAGCTCTGCCAGAGTGGATGCGCCGGAACGGCAAATGACCAGATCTGCCGCAGCCAGACAAATTTCCATGTCATTGATATATTCTGTGATTCGCAGGCGGTCACTCTTCAGCGGAATGCCTGCGGCCTGCATTGCGGCCGGAAAGCTGTCTTTGCCCATGCCGCCGTAGCCGTGAATGTGGTTGATCTTCAGACCCTTCTGCACATGCCATGGAATCACCTTGGCCATGGCCTCGTTAATACATCCGGCACCCAGGCTTCCGCCAAAGGAGAGGATGCACATGCTGTCATCAAAGCCCAGCTGTCTTCTGGCAGCCGCCCGGTCGGTGTGGGTGATGCTCCCCCGAACCGGAAGTCCGGTGACGGTATAGGCACAGTCCGGGTGCAGATAATCCAGCGCCTTTTCCACAGTGAGCATCACGTGATCCACTTCTTTTGCCAGCATCTTATTGGTGACACCGGGAAATGCGTTCTGCTCATGAATAGCGCAGGGAATGCCCATATGCGCCGCCGCATGGAGAATCGGGCCTGCTACATAGCCGCCGGTGCCGATAGCAATATCCGGCTGAAAGTTTTTCAGAATCTGCTTGGCGCGATGCTGAGACGTTGCCAGATAATATGCTGCCTTTACATTGCGGCGAATATTTTTCCAGGTCAGCTTTCGCTGAAATCCGGCAACATGCATGGTTTCCAGACGATAGCCTGCCTGCGGAACCAGACGTGCCTCCATACCGTTGGGCGTTCCTACAAACAGGAATTCCGCAGACGGATCGTGCTTTTGAATAATGGATGCAATGGCAAGAGCCGGGTTAATGTGACCGCCGGTTCCGCCCCCTGCTAATAAAACTCTCATGCATTTCCTCCCTGTACTGCCGGCTCTGCCTCTGCCGGAACGGCCGCAGCCGCTGGTTTATGGGCTTTGACACGATATCGTACCCGTGAAATATTGAGGACAATTCCCATCTCTGCCAATTGCAGAATCAGCGCCGTTCCGCCGTAGCTGAAAAATGGCAGGCTGATACCGGTATTCGGAATCAAGTTGCTGACAACGGCAATGTTAAACACCGCCTGCAAACCGATATGAGAAGTCAGTCCGATGGCAACCAGCATACCAAATTTATCTCTGGCATGGGTGGCAATATGATAGCCCCGGATTACCAGCAGCGCAAACAGCAGCAGAACAGTAATTGCGCCGACAAATCCCAGCTCTTCACAAACAATGGAAAATACGAAGTCATTTTTGGTTTCCGGCAGATACAGATACTTCTGCCGGGATTCACCCAGTCCCAGGCCGAACAAGCCGCCGGAACCAATGGCGATCAACGACTGACAGGTCTGCCAGGTATCGCCCAGGCTGTCGGCAAAGGGATCCCGCCAGGACATAATCCGCTTTCCGATATAGGCATAGCTGTCGGACATCAAAAAGCCGATGAGCAGCGCTGCACCGATGCCTGCCAGGCCAATGATCAGCAGCTGTTTCAGGCTGGCACCGCCCACAAATATCAGAATCAGGCACATCAGCACAATCAAAACCGTAGCGGACAAGTGCGGCTCCTTGATCAGAAGTCCGGCCACCAGCGCCATAGCCACCAGAAGGGGCAGCAGTCCGCGCCGGAATGAGCGCATGTTCTGATATTTTTTATCAATGACATAGGCAAAAAAGATAACTATACCAATCTTCATCAGCTCAGACGGCTGAAAGTTAAAACTGCCGATGGCAATCCAACGGGTTGCACCACCGTCTGTTACGCCAATGCCCGGCACAAAAACCATAATCAGCAGAATGATTGGTATGACATAGGCACCAATAGCAATCATGGGCTTTTGAAAAATGTGATAATCCACTGTGCACAAAATGCACATGATCACCAGGCCGACAATTGCATTCTTGATCTGGTTCGCCGCATAAAACGTACCGTCTTCTCCCTCGGCAATGGCCCAGGCATAGCTTGCAGAAAACATCATAATAATGCCTATGACCAGCAGCGCAATTACAATCAGAAAAAACGCCAGATCTACTTCACCATATCGTACATTGCGCTGCCACAGTGGCAGATTAAAGTGCGATTTTTTTCGTTTTCCGGCAGTTGTTTGTTCCGCCATATGCAACCTCCTTGGAGAATCCGGGTGCTCCCGGCATGAATCCGATTTGCTGCCGCGCCTATCTCGGCGCACTCGTCATTTCACCGGTTTAGGCAAACACAACCAGCAGCAAACCGCACAGCCCGACAATCAGACCGAACAGAGAAAATGTCAGCACAATTTTATATTCACTGAAACCGCTCATTTCAAAATGGTGGTGAATCGGTGTCATCTTGAAAATGCGCCGGCCTTCTCCGTATTTCTTCTTTGTATACTTGAAATATGTTACCTGGATCATCACAGAAAGTGCTTCCAGAATGTACACCAGTGCAACCAGCAGCAATACCAGATGCTTATGCGTTGCAAGGCCTACTGCTGTCACTGCTGCGCCCAGGTACATGGAACCGGTGTCACCCATAAAGCACTTTGCCGGGTGCAGATTCCACACCAGAAAGCCCAGACAGCCGCCGGCCAATGCCATGGTAAACAGGGTATAGGTTTCCATTTGCAGCTTGCTGCAAATCAGGGTAAAGATCAGCATTGCCACCAGTGTTACTGTGCCGCACAGACCATCTACGCCGTCAGTCAGATTGACAGCATTGGTCAGGTACAGAATCACCAGAATCATCAGCGGATAGTAGAAGAAAGAGATGTCAAACTTGACAAAAGACAGATCAATCACTGTGCTTCTGTCTCCAAACCAGTACATTGCAGCCAGCCACAAAACAGCAGCCACAACCTGCAATACAATCTTTTGCATGGGTTTTAAGCCCTCGTTCTGCTTCTTGGCCACCTTTGCAAAGTCGTCAATAAAGCCGATTACGCCAAACAGAATGCAGAAAATCACACAGCTCATCACGCGGAGTGCTTCCCGGTCGCCTGCAATGGTCGTTGCATCCAGCGTTCCAAGAAAACGGAACAGGGCGTAGCCGGCAGCCGTGCCCACCACGCTTCCTACAATGAACAGAATGCCACCCATGGTGGGTGTTCCCTGCTTGTTGGCGTGCCACTTCGGCCCGAAGTCCACCTTAATCGGCTGGCCAAATTTAATCTTATGAAGCCACGGCAAAAGTGCCTTTCCGCCCAGTGCGGCAACAATAAATGCCAGCAGGCCTACGAGTATGTTAATCCAAAATGGCATCTTCCGGCGCCTCCTCTTGTTCAAAAATTACGTCAATACAGTCTTCCAGATGCATGCCGCGGCTTGCCTTAAACAAAACGGCATCCCCCGGACGCAGATACTGCCGGATAACGCGGCACAGCTCCCGGCGGTCTTCGGTATGATAAACCGGCACTTCCTGCATGGCAGCACGCTGCGCAATATAAAAGGCTTCTTTTCCGAAGCAGAATAAGCCGTCTACTTCCTTTTCCGCTGCCATATCGCCTACCAGCGTATGCAGCTGACGGGACATCTCACCCAGTTCCAGCATATCTCCCAGAACCGCAACATGCCGACCCTGACAGGGCAGATCATGGAGCACTGTGAGCGCTGCCTTCATGGAATCCGGGCTGGCGTTATAACAGTCCGCAATAATGGTATATGCGCCGCGGGTATAAATATTCTGACGCAGTCCCACTGTCTGATACTGTTCCAGGGCGCGGCAGATCTGTTCCGGTGCAATTCCAGCCAGACGACCCACGCAAAATGCCGCCAGTGCATTCATCACATTGTGATCTCCGGCACAGGGCAGCACTACCGGATAGGACGTGCCGTCCTGATCCACAATGGTAAATGCTGTGGCACCAGCCTTTCGCACTACATCCACTGCGCGCACATCTGTGCGGTCAGAAGTCATGCCGTATGTCACAACCGGACGGGACAAATCCCGTTTCAGCGGTGCCAGAAATGCATCATCCCCATTGACCACCAAGGGCGCATCCGGTGCCATACCGTCCTGAATTTCCAGCTTTGCCTGTAAAATGCCTTCCTGTGTCTTGAGGTTTTCAATATGGGAATAGCCAATATTGGTAATCACACCAATGGTAGGCTGTGCCGTTCTGGAAAGACGGCTGATCTCTCCAAAGTGAGACATGCCCATTTCAATCACGGCTGCGGTGTGACAATCCTCCAGCTGAAGCAGTGTCTTTGGCAAGCCGATTTCGTTATTGAGATTGCCCTGGGTTTTCAGGGTGCTGAACTGAGATTCTAGCGCGCAGGCCACCATTTCTTTGGTTGTGGTCTTTCCGACACTGCCGGTGATTCCCACCAGAACCGGATGGAATTTTTCCCGATAAAACGCCGCAATTTGCAGCAGTGCCCGGCCGGTATCTTCTACCACCAGGCAAGGGCAGTCACCCACCGGATGATCTGTTACGGCTGCCGCCGCGCCGGCCTGTATAGCCTGCTCTACAAAATCGTGTCCGTCAAACCGGGCACCCCGCAGCGCTACAAACAAGCATCCTTCCGGCAAATTTCGCGTATCTGTGCTGACGCAGGAAATCTGCGCCTCACAGGGAATCGTACAATGTAATGGTTCTTTTAGTTCAGACAGCATCCAAGGCTTCATCCGTCAGTTCCCCCAATTCTTTTTGCTCAGCGCTTTGGTACAAGCGGCAGACATTCTCTTACAATTTCACGTTCATCCATATGAATGTGCACACCGCCGGGCAGCACCTGATAATCTTCGTGACCCTTTCCGGCCAGCACAATAACATCATCCTTCTGTGCCAGCTGCATGCTCCGGAGGATGGCCTCCTTCCGGTCCACTACCACCTCATACGGCACATCAAATCCGACCAGACCAGCCAGAATATCCTGAATAATCGTCTCAGGCTCCTCATCTCTGGGATTATCCGAGGTAATCATAAGAAAGTCTGCGTACTTCGCTGCTGCCTGTGCCATTTTCGGCCGCTTTGTTGCGTCCCGGTTTCCGCCGCAGCCAAACAGACAGATCAGTCTGCCCTTGGTATATTCCTTTACGCTGCGGAGAATATTCTCAATGGCATCCGGTGTGTGGGCATAGTCGCAGATCACCGTGAAATCCCGGTCAATGGGAATGACTTCACAGCGGCCGCGCACGCCGGTGCAGCTTTCCAGTGCTTCCCGTACCCGTTTCGGCGCAAGGCCGGCGCTGATGCAGGCTGCAACAGCTGCCAGGGCATTGGACACATTAAACATACCGGTCAGGTGCAGGGAAATGGGATAGGACTTATCCCCCTGGCACAGCCAGAAGCTGGTGCCGTCTGCCCGCAGCTTAATGGCATCGGCGTAATAATCCGCATGGCTGCTGCCATAGGTAACAACCGGGCAGGAAATCTCATCCTTCAAGCGCCGTCCATAGGCATCATCGGTATCAATTACCGCACAGTCACACCGCTGGAACAGCAGCTTTTTCGCCTGGTAGTAATTTTCCATGGTACCATGATAGTCCAGGTGATCCTGCGTCAGGTTGGTAAACACGGCAACATCAAAGTGTGTATCACCAATGCGCTGCTGCACCAGTCCGAAGGAGGAAACCTCCATCACCACATAGTCACAGCCGGCATCTGCCATCTGCGCATACAGCTGCATCAGATCATAGACAACCGGTGTGGTGTTGTCTGTATGTACGGCCTTTCCGCCGATTTCATTCTGAATGGTTCCGATCAGTCCCACAGTATGGCCATTTTCCATGAGAATATGCTTGATCAGATTGGTAATCGTTGTTTTTCCGTTGGTGCCGGTGACACCGATGAAATGCATCTTCCGTTCCGGGTGGCCAAACCATGCAGCACAGAGCTTTCCATATAGTGCACGGGTATCCGCGGTCAGAATCTGCCGCTCTCCCAGTCCCAGGTCATGATCCGCAATGACTGCCGCTGCACCTTGTTCCAACATCTTCGCCGCCACTGTGTGACCATCAAAATGTTCTCCCCGGATACATGCGAACAGCATACCAGGTTTTACCTTGCGGGAATCGTCTGTCAATCCGGTGATTTCCTGATCCGGCAGCTGTGTTTTTGCATTTTCTTCCAACAGTGCATACAATTGCATGGTTCTTCTCATCCTTTCTCCTATGGTTCGTATGGCTTTTCTCCAAAACGCTCTATTGCACGGAATTTCCGCACCTGTTCCGGCGCAGATCAGTCATTCACTTCACCGGAAACCAGTGTCAGCGTCACGGTAGAACCGCGTGCCAGCTGAGTACCTTCCGCAGCCGACTGGAAGCGAACCGTTGCGCTGGAATCCTCAGAGGTACCGCCCAGCACCGTATAATTCAGGCCGCTGTTTGTCAAAGTGGCATTTGCTTCACTCAGGGACATTCCCACTACATTGGGCACAGTCACCAGATCCTGCTGTGTGGTCTGTTCGGTGTACAAGATCACCTTTCCACCCTTTGCCATATTGGTTCCGGTGGTCGGTGACTGGGACAGAACAGATGTACCAGAGCCAACTATCTCATAAGTCAGCCCCAGCTGATCCAGTGTTGACTTGGCGCTCTCGGTATCCGAATTTGTCAGAAGCGGAACGCTGACATTCATGGTGTCATAGTCCTCGCTGGAATATTCCGGATAGAATCCCATGTACGGCAGGATTTCTTCCATGATATCTCGTGCATACGGAGTAACAACCTGTGAGCCGTAGTAACCGATGGAAGGATCCGGATAATCCGCCTGAATCAGCATAATCAGTTCCGGATCATCTGCCGGCGCAAAGCAACAGTAGGAGGAAACATAGTCATCCTCAATGTCCTGTGTTGCACGAATTTCTGCCGTGCCGGATTTACCGCCGATTTTATAGCCCTGAATATAGGCGTTATGTGTCGGGTTATTGTCTACAACCGCCTGAAGCTGTTCCCGGACGGTTTTGGAGGTTTCCTCAGAAATCACCTGACGCTTTACCTTTTTCCCGTTCTGGAGTACCACATTGCCGTTGGTATCCGTTACATGGTCTACAACATAGGGGGTTATCAGTTCACCGCCGTTAATGGCAGCGGAATACGCGGTAATCAGCTCCAGCGCAGTCAGTTCGTTTGCCTGACCGAAGGCACTGGACGCCAGGTCAACCAGGGACATAGTATCCTTCTTGACACAAACACCGGCAACTTCACCCGGCAGATCTACGCCGGTTTTTTCCTTCAGGCCGAAGCCCTGTAAGTAATAGCTGAATTTATCAATTCCCAGACGAAGGCCGATTTCCATAAATGCAGGGTTACAGGAATTGGTCAGCGCCTGTGTAAATGTCTGCGCACCGTGGCCGGAAGTCTTGGAACAGCCGATCTTTGCGTCCTGTACCTGCAAATAGCCGCTGCAATAAAAGCTGTCTGTTTCCAGATTTACCACTTTTTCTTCCAGGGCAGCACCTGTGGTCACAATCTTAAAGGTAGAACCCGGCGGATTGACTTCACTGATCGCCTTGTTTTTCCACTGTGTTTCCCGCGCCTCCAAATAGGCATCCTGGTACTCCTCCTTGGGAAGCTTCGCCAGTTCCTCTTTTTTGGTGGCATCATAGATTTCAGACGGATTGTTCAGATCGAAGGTGGGACAGGTGGCCATCGCATAAATTGCACCGGTTTTCGGATTCATAATAATGCCAGTGGCACGGTCTTTGACCTCGTATTTCTGTACCATCTCATCCAGCGACTTTTCCAGATAATATTGCAAAGTACTGTCCAGAGTCAGATAGAGAGACGCGCCGTCCTCTGCCTCATAGGTTGTGGAATAGCGGTATGGCATTTCTTCTCCGTTGGCAGCCTGGGCGGAAATCACACGGCCATCCACGCCGGCCAGATAATCGTCATACTGGTATTCCAGGCCATACTGTCCGTCACCGTCACCATTGGTGAATCCAATGACTGCGGCGGCCAGCTCATTTTGAGGATAGTAGCGGCGTGTTGTAGCTTCTGTTCCGATAAAAGTCAGGTTCAGCTGATCAAAATAGGTTGCGATCTCATCTGCCACATCCTTTTCCACCTGAGTCTGAAGCACGTAATACCGATTGTCCTTCTGGAAAGAATCTTCGATTTTCTGCGCATCAATTTCCAGCTTTCCGGACAGGAAGGTGACAATCGAATCGTGCAGCTGGTCAACGTCCACCAAATTGGCGGCTTCTTCACCATTTTCGCTGGCCTTATCCTTCTTATTCTGATTGGACTGCGCAATAGAATCCATTTCCTCCCGATAAAGCTTCGGATCAATGTAAACATTATATACGGTAGCGCTCCATGCAAGTGCCGTTCCGTTGGCATCATAAATGGCACCACGGTTTGCATCCAGAGTCATTGTGCCAAAGTGATAATTGTTTGCCAGTGCCTCATACTTTGCATTGTCCGCCACGGAAACCTTAAACAATTTTCCAGCCGCTGCAATGCAAAATACCATGAGGATTGCCCCTGCCACGCCTGTTCTGCGCCGCATTTTTGCAGTGGCAGAGAGGGGCACTTTTTGCTTTTCACTTGTTTCATGCTCCTGGTCTTTGAGTTGTCGCAATGCCATTTTGTGCAGCCTCCTGTCACTTCAAAATTCAACTTTTTTCGGCGCAAACTGACATTTTGCGCCATAATAGAATCAGGCAGGGAATCGCAATCATTACCCCGCCTGTTACAAAACCGTCTGTATTCTTTGTCTGCCTCTGTAGAACTGTGCAGACCACTCAGACGGGAATTTCCAATTTTGCGGCAACAGATTCCCTTGCCGCAAAACGTATGCCGGAATTTTCCGCTGATTTTCTTTGGCCATCCGTCCGATGACGCCTTTGTATCCAATCATCGAAAATCCCTGATCGACATCTGTTTTATCTCTTCATCATTTATGACTAACGGCATGCCGCTGCTTCTGTATCGCAGCAGCTGTGGTGCCGATTAGTTTCCTACTTAGTTTATGTGACCTAGCCACGGAGATATGCAACAATATCTTCAAATTTGTGCTTGATTTTCACGAAGATATTCTGCTCTTCCTCTTCAATTACAACAGAATCCTGCGTTTGGATTTGCAGATACTGAATCTGAGATTTATTCAGCGGCTGAAGCCCCAAATGCTGCTCTGCATAATCTTTGATATTGCTGATCGAAGCCTTACCTTCCAGCTCCGTCTGCATGCGGACATTTTCGCTCCGCAGAATATTTAAATCCGAATTGGCAGTGGAAATGTCGGAATATACCTCATTCAACTGCACATAGCTGTTAATGACAACGCTGAACAAAATCAGCGCAAGGACACCGGCAATAAAAACCTTTAATGCCGCACCGCGTTTACTAGGATCAATACGAAACACAAACACACCAGAAGACGGCGGTTTCAGTTCCTTTTCCTCTGTGGAATCTGTATTGTCCTTTGCCATAGGATCAGCGGCTCCTTTCTATTACACGCAGCTTTGCACTGCGGCTTCTGCTGTTACGCTCCTGTTCTTCCGGTGTGGGAATCACAGGCTTTTTCACAACCAGTTTTGCCTCTGGCGTTCTGCCGCATACACAAACCGGAAAATCCGGCGGGCAAATACAGCCGCGGCACCACTGTGCAAACTGTTGTTTTACAATGCGGTCTTCTAAAGAGTGGAAAGTAATCACTGCCAAACGGCCGCCTGGTTTCAGCATGGAAAATGCGGCTTTCAGGCCAGCTTCCAGATGCTCAAACTCGCCGTTTACGGCAATCCGGATTGCCTGAAAACATTGTCGGCAGGGATTCTTTGCCCTTCTCTGCTGGGCAGGGACACCAGATAAGATAATCTCAGCCAATTCCTTTGTTGTGCGAATCGGTGCAATTTCCCGCGCGGCAACAATTTTTCTCGCAATATTACGCGCAAATCGCTCTTCTCCATAGGTGAAGAGAATCCGGCTCAGCTCGCTTTCCTCTGCTGTGTTTACAAGATCTGCCGCAGTCATGCCTGTCTGACTCATACGCATATCCAGCGGTGCATCGGTATGGAAAGAAAATCCACGGGAAGCTTCATCCAACTGATGAGAAGAAACGCCCAAATCCATCAGCACGCCATCCAACCCTGGCACGCCTTTTTCTTTCAGCACATGTTCCATTTCATCATAATTGGCATGAATCACAGTCGCCGGATAGCCAGCCAGCCGTTCCGTTGCAGTTTCAACCGCATCCGGATCCCGGTCAAACGCATACAAATGCCCCGACGGTGTCAATTGTTTTGCAATGGCGAGAGAATGTCCGGCGCCGCCGGCAGTTCCGTCCGCATAGATACCATCCGGCCGGATTTCCAGGTATTGCAGCACCTCTTGCAGCAAAACCGGTACATGCACAAATTCCATGGGATCTCCTTTCTTTAGAAACCGAGTTCATTGAGAACATCCAGCATTTTCTGCACGTCGAAAGACGCATTCCATGCATCCCAACGAGATCGATCCCAGATTTCTGCCTTGTTATTTGCGCCAACGACCACAACATCCTTTTCCAGGCCGGCAAAATTCCGCAATTCCTGGGGAATCAGCACGCGTCCCTGCTTGTCCGGCTGTAAAGCTGCCGCACCGGAGAAAAGCCAGCGTTTCATTTGGCTGCCCTTTGCTTCCGGCAATGCGGCTATTTTTGCAGACAAGCGCTCCCATTCTGTTTCAGAATAAACCGTCAGGCACGGCTGATCCAGTGCCTTGGTAACATAAAAAACATCGCCCAGACCTTCACGGAGCTTTGTCGGAAAATTCAGGCGGCCTTTGGCATCCATATTATGAGAATAGGTACCCATTAAAGATGCCATTGCATTCGCCGCCCTCCATAACTTCCAAGATTCCAGGCAGAAACAATGCCCCACAAAAAGGGAATGTTCCCCACTTTTCACCGCTATGTTATTATTATACCGTATTCAAGGCAAAAATGCAAGAAAAGAACGTGCGAAATCAGCAAAAAATCTTTCTAAATTTGAATGTCGTTTTTGTGCACTTTCAACAATTTCCACGTTGATTTTCTGGCTTTCTCGTTTTAACGCAAAAAAGGGATGAGCACAGGTGCTCATCCCTTTTTTATAAGATTCCGATTTAGAATCGAAATTATTCGTTAATAGCTGTAACGACACCAGAACCTACGGTTCTACCACCCTCACGGATAGCGAAACGCAGACCTTCTTCGATAGCGATCGGCTGGATCAGTTCAACATCCATTTCAACGTTATCACCAGGTGTGCACATTTCAACGTCTGCCGGCAGAGTGATGATACCGGTTACGTCAGTTGTTCTGAAATAGAACTGCGGTCTGTAGTTGTTGAAGAACGGAGTATGACGGCCGCCTTCTTCCTTCTTCAGAACGTAAACCTGACCCTTGAACTTAGTGTGCGGGTGAATGGAACCCGGCTTGCACAGTACCTGACCACGCTCAACCTGGTCACGAGTGATACCACGCAGCAGAGCGCCGATGTTATCGCCAGCTTCTGCGAAGTCCAGAGTCTTACGGAACATTTCGATACCAGTTACAACGGTGTTCAGCTTTTCTTCAGACAGACCAACGATTTCAACCGGTTCATTGACGTTCAGCTTTCCGCGCTCTACACGGCCGGTAACAACGGTACCACGGCCAGAAATGGTCATAGTATCTTCGATCGGCATCAGGAACGGCTTTGCATCGTCACGTTCCGGAGTCGGAATGTACTCGTCAACAGCATCCATCAGGTCGATGATCGGCTTGTAAGCCGGATCGCTCAGATCGTCCGGAGCTTCCAGAGCAGCCAGAGCAGAACCAACGATGATCGGAGTGTCATCGCCCGGGAAATCATATTCGCTCAGAGTTTCGCGAACGTCCATTTCAACCAGTTCCAACAGTTCCGGATCGTCAACCTGGTCAGCCTTGTTCAGGAATACAACGATTGCCGGTACGCCTACCTGACGAGCCAGCAGGATGTGCTCCTTTGTCTGAGCCATCGGGCCGTCAGAAGCAGCAACTACCAGGATAGCGCCGTCCATCTGTGCTGCACCAGTGATCATGTTCTTTACATAGTCAGCATGTCCCGGGCAGTCAACGTGAGCGTAGTGACGCTTGTCGGTCTCATACTCAACGTGAGCGGTGTTGATTGTGATAC